>JAHDCH010000036.1 GCA_020629995.1 Pseudaestuariivita sp.
TCCTGCGCGCCTGTCTCAAGCTCGGCCCGCGCCACATCGCCCAGATCCACATCCTCGAGCGTGAGGCCGCGTTCGGTGACCAGATCGTCAAAGGTGACCTCGCCCGCATCAAGGCGCGCGCGTGCCGCTTCGGCGGCGGACGCATCCAGATAGGCCAGGCGTTCCACAAGACGGCGTTCGGGCTGGTTGTAGGTGTCCGAGCGTTCTTCGTAGATGGCGCGCAGCTCGTCCTCGGGGGTGTCGATTTCGTCCAGCAGCATGTCGGGCGTCAGCCAGGCATAGGTGATGGCGCGTGTTTCGGGACGGGTGAACAGCGCGGGGTTTTCGTCGTAGAAGGTGCGCAGGGTGGCCGCGTCCGGTTCGGGCAGCGGCTCGGCCAGTTCGGTTGCGCCGAGACGCGCCCAGGTAAAGCTGCGCTCTTCGCCGATAAAGGCGACCAGAGCCTGGCCATAGGTGGCCGGCATCGGCGTGCCCGACAAGACGGCGCCTTGCAGCAAGGTGCGGGCGCTTTCGGCGCGCAGGTCTTCTTCGAAGGCGTTTTCGTTCAGGCCGGCGTTTTCCAGGGCAAACCGGTAGGCATCGCGGTCAAATTGGCCGTCGACGCCCTGAAAGGCGGGAATGTTCAGGATCTGGTCGCGCAGGTTTTCATCGCCGATGGACAGGCCCAGCTCTGCCGCTTCGTGCTCTAGTGCGGCGGTTGTCACCAGCTGTTGCAGCGCGCGCTGATCCAGCCCAAAGGCCTGCGCCTGCTGAAAGGTCACAGGCTGGCCGGTCTGGGCCTGAAATGCCTGCATTTCGCTGCGGATCCCGCGCACATACTCCTGCACGCCGATCTTGCGGTCGCCAACCGATCCGATGGTGGTCACCGTGCCGCCAAGGCCCGACGCGCCAAAGCCGATCATCGCAAAGCACAAGAGGCCGACGATGATCCAGACAAAGGTCTTGGACATGGATTTGGTCGCTGACGCCATGGGATGTGCCTGCCTGTTGAATACACTGTTTAGGGGTGTCTACTTGGGTGCAGGCCGGTGGGCAAGCGCGGTTAGAGCCTGACCTGCGCAAGCCGGCCAAACAGATCCTCCAGCCCGGCGCTGTCCATGTTGGCAAAGGCCACGCGCAGGTGGCGTTCCGCCTCGGCATCACCATCCGGGGCAAACATCGTGCCCGGCAGGCACAGGATCGCGTGTGCGTCCAGAAGATGCCGCGCGACTTGCGTTGCGCCTGCCTCAAACGGGTGGCGCAGATAGGCGAAATAGCCACCCAACCCGGCCAGCTGCCAGCCGTGCGATTGGATAATGGGCATCAGCCGGGCGACCTCGGCGCGGCGGCTCAGCAGCAGGTCGCGCTCTTCGCTCAGCCATTGGCGCATCTCGGTCATGCCGAACAGGGCAGCTTTCTGGCCCAGCGGGGTTGGGCAGATGGTCACCGTGTCGATGAACCGCGCCGCCTCGTCCAGCCGCGCGGGCGCGGTGATCAGCGCACCGATGCGGTGGCCGGTCAGGTGGTAGGATTTGGAAAAGCTGTAGAGGTGGATCAGCACTTCGTCCCAGGCATCGCGCGTGAACAGGTCATGCGGCGCGCCGGGGGCGCTGTGAAAATCGCGGTAGGTCTCATCCACGATCAGCTTGATCCCATGCTTTTCGGCCAGATCGTAGAACGCGCCGATCAGAGCGGGCGGGTATTCGGCGCCCGTGGGATTGTTGGGTGTGACAAGAACGATGGCACGGGTGCGCGGGGTGATGCGCGTGGCGGCCTCGGCCGGATCGGGCAGCATGTCGGCGCCCGTGGGCAGGGGCACCGTGCCGACCCCGGCCATATCCAGCCACATGCGGTGATTGAAATACCACGGCAACGGCAGGATCACCTCATCCCCCGGCGCGCACAGGGACGCCAGCGCGGCGACGAAAGCCTGATTGCAGCCCGAGGTCAGGCCGACGTGATCGGCGGTGATGGTGCCTCCGTAGATGCCCATCGTCGTGTCGGCCAGCGCCGCGCGCACCTCGCGCAGGCCCCAGTTGCCGGTGTATTTGTGAGCCGCATCGTCGTGCAGCATCAGATCGGCCATATGGGCGCGCATGGCCTGCGGCGGAGGATCGGCGGGTGCGGCCTGCGCGCAGTTCAGCAGCGGCAGGTCACTGGGCTTGCGCGAATCAAGCCAGCGATACGCCTCGGTCACCGGAGAGGAAAAAGTGCGCGACGTCAGCGACATATGGCGCGGCCTTAATCCGTTCCGCGGTATGGCTCGACATATTGCAGAGCCATGTCCCAGGGAAAGAAGATCCACGTGTCCTGGCTGACTTCGGTGATGAAAGTGTGGACCTGCGGGCGGCCTTGCGGCTTGGCGTAGACGGTCGCGATATGGGCGCTCGGCATTTCTTTGGCGACCACCTCGAGCGTGCGGCCCGTGTCGACCAGATCATCGACCACCAAGACGCCGGTGCCGTCGCCCACGATCTCCATGTCCGGGGATTTGATGATGCGCGGCTCGGATTGGGTCTGGTGGTTGTAGGATTTGATGCTGATCGTATCCACGGTGCGGATGTCCAGTTCGCGCGCGACGATCATCGCAGGGGCCATGCCGCCCCGCGTGATGGCGACCACCGCCTTCCAGCCGCCTTCGGGCGCGTCATCCTGCAAACGCCAAGCCAGAGCGCGCGCGTCGCGGTGCAGCTGATCCCAGCTGACATGGAAACCCTTTTCGTGGGGCAGGCGGTCGGTCATGGCGGCGTCCTTCGTCTTGGCAGGCTTTGCCCCGTTCATACGCGGCCCCGGGCGCCTAGAAAAGCCTTTCTCATGCCGTGCGGCCGCGCCGCCACCAGATGATCAGGCCTGAGGCCACGATGATTGCCGCGCCCACCAGCGTCAGCGCGTCCGGCACATCGCCAAAGACCAGATAGCCCGCGACCGTCAGGTACAGCATGAACGAATAGGTGTAGGGCATCAGCGTGTTGGCCGGGGCATAGGCATGCGCGCGGGTGTAGACCTCGTGCCCGGCCCAGCCCCAAAGGCCCAACAACACCATCACCGCCCATTCAAAGCCGGTTGCGGGCCAGACCCATGTGGCGATGGCAAAAGGTAACAGCGCTAGAGTGCCGATCACGCCCATGTAGACCTGCATCGTCTCGGCCGCGACGATGCCCGACAGCTTGCGCGTTATGATCGAATAAAGCGCCAGCGCTGCCGCGTTGTGCAGGCTGAGCAGCATCGCCCAGTGGAACGCCGCGCCCCCCGGGCGGATCACCACCAGAACACCGGCAAAGCCGAGCATGATTGCAAACCACCGCCACGGGCCGACCCGTTCGCCCAGCAAGGGCCAGGACAGCGCGCAAACGATCACAGGCGCCGAAAACATGATCGCCGAGGTCACCGTCAGCGGCAGATAGGTGATGGCGATAAAGTTGAACGCGGTCGAGGCCACCAACAGGTAGGTGCGCAAAAGCACGAGCCCCAGGTGATCGGTGGCGAAACGGTCCCGGCTCCACCCGCCACGCCCGATCAGCACGGTCGAGATCAGCCCATGCCCCACATAGCGCATGAACGACAATTGCAGCGCGCTGAGACCGACACTGGCCAGCCATTTGGCGGAGGTGTCGATAAAGGCAAACAGCAGGTAGGCCGCCAGCATCATCACGATGCCCAGCGGCGCATTGTCACTGTTGGCCCGGGCGGCGAGGCTCACGTCAGCCCTTGGCGCGGCCCGCGAAGAAATCGACCATGCGCGGCACCATCTCTTCGCCGCGCCCTTCATCAATCGCGGTTTTCAAGGCGCTGAGCGGCGCGTCCGACATCATCGACCCAAACCCGGCATCGCTGCACATTTGTGCATAATATCCAACGTCTTTTGCGGCGTTCTTGATGCTGAAGGCCAGTTTTTGATCGTCTCCGTCCAGGCCATAGGCGGCGATAAAATCCATCATCCCGTTGTGCAGCGGCCCGGCGGCGATCACGTCATAGACCATCTTGCGATCCACGCCGGCCACATCCGCCATGGCAAAGGCTTCGGCCATGCCGTTGGCGATGCATTGCGCGAAAAAGTTGTTGATCAGCTTGATCGTATGCCCCGATCCCAGCGCGCCAAGGTGAAAGACATTCTCGCCCAGATCATCCAGCACCGGTTTGACCTTGTCATAGGTCGCCTTGTCGCCCGAGCACATCAGGTTGATCTTGCCCTCGATCGCGTGGGACGGCGTGCGCCCGATGGGGCTGTCCAGCATCTGGGCACCGGTCGCGGCGACCTCCTGGCCCAGAGCGCGGGTCGAGCCGGGCAGAGACGTGCCAAAGTCGATCACCACCTTGCCGGGGGCCAGTCCTGCGATCACGCCATCCGCGCCGCGCATCCGGGCTTCGACATTGGCGGTGGTGTCGACACAGATCATCGTGATGTCGCTGGCCTCTGCCACCACGCGGGCGGTGGTGACTTCGGTCGCGCCACGCGCAACAGCGGCGTCAACGGCGGCGCGGCTGCGGTTGGCGATCACGGTCAGCTCATAACCCAGAGACTGCAGGCGCGTGACCATGGCCGCGCCCATAAGGCCCAGTCCGATGAATCCGATGGTGGGTTTGGGCATGAAAATCTCCTTATTTCACAACGTCAAAGGCGCGTTTCTTGAGGCCTTTTTGAATTTCATAGATCGAGATCGGCACATCCGGTTGCGGTTGCGGGATGCGGATCGGAATGTCCTTGAGCCGCGGCGTCAGCGTCGGCGTGCCGCACAGCATGCGGCTGTCGTAGTCGGCGATGCCGTCCCAGCGGGTCATCGACCCCATGATGGGAAAGGCGTCGGCGGCCATCATCTCGTAGAACAGGATGCGGCGCGACCGGTCCGACGCGTTCAGCGACGATCCATGCAAGGCGCGGCCATGGTGAATCGACAAAGAACCCGCAGGTCCAGTCAGTTGCACGGCGTCCTTGACGTCCAGCCCATGCTCTTCGGGCAGCATCGCGCCGGCAAAGACGCCATCGACATGGTGGTCGTAAACCGGCCCCTTGTGCGATCCGGGGAACACCTGAAGCGGGCCGTTTTCAGGCCCCATGTCGTCGATCAGCACCCCGATGGCGAGGATGTCGTCATTGGTATGGGGGTAGAAGGCATAATCCTGATGCCATTCTACCGCCGCGCCGTAGCCTGCGGATTTCATGTTCAGCTTGGAGGTATGCAGCCGCAGGTCCGGCCCGATCAGGTCGCGCGCGGGGGCGAGGATCAGATCGTCGAACATCAGCTCGCGGAACGTGTCCGAGATCGTATGCGGCAGCTTGATCCTTCGCAGGCGCGGGGCGTCGGGCGTGTGGCTGTCCTCGAGGTCCAGCCGGTCGTTCGAGGCGGTCATGCCCCGCGCCTCATCCTCAAAGCGCGCGATCTCGGCGCGCAGGCGGACCAGCCAGGTTTCGGGCAGGCGGGCAGGCAGGACCAGACAGCCGTGCTCGGCGTAGTCTGCGATCTGGGCGTCGGTCAAGGCTTCGGGCATGGGGCGTCCTTTCCTGTCAGGTGGCGGTCAGCGCCTCTTCGATCCTCAGGGCCGCATCCAGCGTCCGTGCGCCATCCTGTGCGGTGATCCGCGGGGTGGCGGCGCCGGTGCAAACGTCGATGAAATGGTCCAGCTGCGCATCGAGCGGCACGGTTGCCTCGGCGGTCAGCGCGGTGGGCTCGGCCGGGCGCGACCAATCCTGTCCTTGCCACAGCGTCAGCGACGGAAAAGCAATCCCGCCGCCGGTGCCGGTGATCCACATCATGTCCTGCCGGGTGGTGCCGATGTTGGGGTTTTCGCCCGTGCCTGCCTCAAACCCCCAGGGGCTGGGGGCCGTGTCGGCAAAGCTGATCGTGCCGGTGGCACCGCTGGCAAAGCGTAGCGCCACGGCGCCCGATTCCACCCTGGGGCTGCCGCGCAGGCGGGCGCCGGGCAGGGCGACGATGTCCTCAATATCGCCCATCACGTAGCGCAGCACGTCCAGATCATGCACCAGGTTGATCATCACCGGAGAGCCGCCCGCGCTGCGCCAATTGCCTTCGAAATACGGATCGGGTTTGCGCATGGCCCAGATCAGCGTCGCCGTGACCGGCGTGCCGATCCGGCCCGAGACGGCCTGTTGCAAGGCAGCCAGCGAGGCGTGGTAGCGGCGGTGGTGACCGATCAGGACGGGCACGTTCAGCGCGGACACGCGCGCGGCCTCGTCGCGGGTGGCGGCAATGGGCTTTTCGATCAGCATGGGCCAGCCGCGCGCGGCGACCGCTTCGGCATGATCGGCATGAAGGCCCGTTGGGGTGGCAATCACAACGCCATCCACCGGAACGTCAACATCCGCGATGTCGTCAAACCGAGGCGCGCCGCAAGGCGCGATGAGGGCGTTGTTGGGATCAACAAGGCCAGCGAGCGTGCATCGCGGGTGCGCCGCGATCGCCGTGCAATGGCGCATCCCGATCAGACCGCCGCCCATGACCAGAATCCGGGTCACATCGTCGCTCCAATCTGCCAGGGGACAAATTCATAGTCGCCCAATCCCTGCGCTTCGGATTTCGACGTCTCGCCCGAGGCCACGCGAAGGAACAGATCGTAAATCTCGCGGCCCTTGTCCTCGAGACTGACACCGCCGGTCAGCATGTCGCCTGCGTTGACGTCCATGTCTTCGGTCATGCGGGTGTACATTTCGGTGTTGGTCGCCACCTTGATCGTCGGGCTGGGTTTGCTGCCAAAGGCCGATCCCCGCCCGGTGGTAAAACAGACCAGAGTGCAGCCCCCCGCGATCTGCCCTGTGACCGAGGCCGGATCGTATCCGGGGCTGTCCATGAAGGTGAAGCCGGACGCAGTGACAGGCTCGGCATATTTGTAGACACCGTTCAGAGGCGTCGTGCCGCCCTTGGCCGCCGCGCCCAGCGATTTTTCCAGGATCGTGGTCAGACCGCCCGCCTTGTTGCCGGGCGAGGGGTTGTTGTCCATCGAGCCACGGTTGCGGGCGGTATAATCCTCCCACCAGCGGATCAGCCCGACCAGCTTTTCGCCGATCTCGGGGCTGGCGGCGCGGGCGGTCAGCAGGTGTTCGGCGCCGTAGATCTCGGGCGTTTCAGCCAGAACGCCGGTGCCGCCCTGCGCCGCGATCAGGTCGCAGGCATAGCCCAAAGCCGGGTTGGCGGTGATGCCCGACCACGCGTCAGACCCGCCGCATTGCAAGGCGACCTTCAGCGCCGAAACCGGGCAAGGGGTGCGCGTGGCCGCATTGGCGAGGGGCAGCATCGCTTCGACTTTGGCGATCCCCGCCGCGACCGTGCGGCGCAGGCCGGCGACGTTCTGGATGTTCATGGTCTGGAACAGCGGGCCTTGCTTCAGGCCATAGGCCTCGAGCAGCCAGTCGATCTGGTTCATCTCGCACCCGAGGCCAACCATCAAAACGCCTGCGTGGTTCGGATGGCGGGCATAGCCCCACATGACACGCTGAAGCGCTTCGAAGCCTTCTCCATCGCCGCCCATGCCGCAGCCGGTCCCGTGCACAAAGGCGACGACGCCGTCGACGTTGGGATAGGGCGCAAGCCGTTCGGGAGTAAAATGTGCCGCGATCTGGCGCGCGGCGGTGGCCGAGCAGTTCACCGAGGTGACGATGGCGATGTAGTTGCGGGTGCCCACGCTGCCGTTGCCGCGAAGATAGCCCATGAACGTGTCACCCGAGGCGGCCGGGGCCGGGCGCAGATTGGTGCCGTACTCATAGGCCTGATCGGTGTTGCGGAATTCGGTGTTGTGGGTGTGGACGTGATCGCCCGGTGCAATGTCCGACGCGGCATAGCCAATCACCTGAGCATATTTGCGCAAGGGCCGACCGGCCGAGATCGCCTCGGTCGCGATCTTGTGGCCTGACGGGATCAGCGCCGTGGTGCGGGTGCCCTCGACCGGGTGGCCAGCTTCCAGAGTGCGGGTGGCGGTGACGACAGTGTCGGAAGGGTCAAGGCGGATCGTGTCGGTCATGGCGTTGGTCTTTGTTGGAATGACGATGGGTGGCGAGCACCCATCCTACGGCTCAGGGTCGCGCGCGGCCGCGTAGGATGGGTGATTTCACCCATCTCAGGCGCAGCTCGGCGCGTCCGAGCGCCAGCGGTGGATGTCGATATGCGGCTCGCCCGCCAGACGGGCGCGGGCCTCTTCCCACATGTGCCGCCATGCGCGCCAGTCGTCCAGCGGGGCCTGCCTCCGCGACCGGGCAACAAAGCTGGGAAAATGCGCACGGCCCGTTGGCTGGCCCGTCACATTGTAGCGCAGGTCGAATGACCAGCGGAACGCATGGGTGCCGTTGGGCAGCGAGGCATGCGGCGTCAGCGGGTGAAAGATCACAGCCCCGCCGGCCTTGACCGGCACCGGCACGGCCCTGGACGGATCGACATACCCGTCGGCGATGGCGGTTTGCGTCTTGGGGCAATGGGGCAGGGTGGTGTCTGCCTTGGGCAGGACCTGCAGGCAGCCATTGTCCGGAGTTGCATCGGTCATCGCCAGCCAGACGGTGACCATCTGCGTTTCATCCGCCTCTTCCAGTGCAACAGCGCGATCCTGGTGCCAGTCGGTCGCGGTGACATGGGCCCGGATCTCATCGCGGCGCAGCGCCGGAGCGGGCGGTTTGATCCGCACATGCTGGATCGGGTTCGACGTGATCTCGGGCCCGATCAGCGCTTCGACCAGATCCAGCACCCGCGGGCTGGTCACCATGTCAAACACCGCCGGTCCAAAGTGGAACGGCGTGTCTGTACGGATCGTGTCACCGGGCAAAGAGATGTCCATCGGCTGAAACCAGTCGCAGCCCGCCTCATAGCTGGTGCGCAGCTGGTCCCAAAACCCGCTCACCCCGGCGGGCACCCGCCCAGCCTCGGCCCAGCCAGCGTAGAGGCGATCCATCAGGCTATGATATTCGCGGTGCACCGCAGACAGGCGAGCTGGCTCCAGAACGTCCTCCACCACCAGGTAGCCCTGGCGGTGGAAGCGGTCGATCTGCGCGGCGCTGAGCATGCGCGTGCTACAGCAGCAAGGTGATGATGTTCGGCCAGATCAGCAGCACCGAAAGCGCGGTGATCTGGATTGCGATGAACGGCAGGAACCCCTTGAAGATGTCCGTCAGCGAGATATGCGGCGGCGCCACCGATTTGAGGTAGAAGGCCGCAGGCCCAAAGGGCGGGGACAGGAAGGACACCTGCATGTTCATGCAGAACACCACGCCGAACCAGATCGCGATATAGCGCGGCTCGAGCTGGCCGATGAACCCGATCTCTTCGATGGGCAGGGCGCGCACGATGGGCAGGAACACCGGGATGATCAGCAGAACGATGCCCACCCAATCCATGAAGGCGCCCATGAACAGCAGGATTGCCATCATGATCAGGATGATGCCCATGGTCGGCAGGTCCGTCCCCAGGATCAGGTTGGCCACATAGGTCGGACCGCCGGCGATTGTATAAGCTCCGGCCAGCGCGGTGGCGCCAATGGTCACCCAGATGATCGTCCCCGTCGACCGCAGTGTGCGCATCAGCGCGTCCCACAAAAGATCGAACGAGAATTCGCCACGGAAGATCGCAAGGACCAGAACCGCCAGCGCGCCCATGCCCGCGGCTTCGGTGATGCCCGTGATGCCCATGTAGATCGACCCCAGCACCACGCCGATGATGATGATCGGCGGCACCAGGCCTTTGCCCATGTTCCAGGCCAGCGCGGTGCGCGCTCGGCCAAAGACGAAGAAGATCAGCCCCAGCGCCACAGCCACGGTGCCGGCAAACCAAGGCAGGTACTCCATGGTGCCAAAGCGGATCGGATCGCCTGTCTGCGCCGCGTTCTGGCCGGTGAATTCAAAGAACAGGACGCGCAGGGTAAAGAACGTCCAGAACCCCGCGACCAGCACCGAGATCAGCGCGGCAAACAGCATCGTCTTTTCCAGCCCGCGCGGCTGGGACATCAGATCGTCCAGGTCAGCTTGCGCCTGCGCCTTGGCTTCGGGCGTGGATGCCTTGGCGAGGTTGGCGGTCAGCGTCTCTTCGGGCAGGGGGGCGTGGCTGGGGTTCAGCGTCGTGCGGATGATGATGTAGATGATGATGAACGACGCCAGCATGAACCCGGGGATAAAGGACGCGGTGAACAGCGCCTTGATCGAGGTTTCGGTGATCAGGCCGTAGATGATCAGAACGATGGACGGCGGGATCATCGTGCCCAGCGAACCGGAGGCGCAGATCGTGCCGATGGCAAGGTTCTGATTATAGCCCAGCCGCAGCATCTGGGGCAGGGCGATCAGGCCCAGCAGAACCACCTCGCCGCCGATGATGCCCGACATCGCCGCCATGATCACAGCCATGATCGAGGTCACGATGGCAATCCCGCCCCGCGTCCGGTTCAGCCAGACGTTGAGGCTGTCGTACATCGACTTGGCGATGCCGGACCGTTCCAGCAGGGCGGCCATGAAGATGAACAGCGGGATCGAGATCAGCACGTAACTGGTCATCACGTCGCCGTATATTCGCTGGGATAAGATATTGAGGGGCCCGCTCCCCGGCCTCCCCGTCAGAAAGCCTTCGCCCCAGAGGGTCGGATCCGCCAGAAGGGCCGGTTCGAATTTCATGAACAGGACCACAACGGCCATGAAGGCCGAGGCAAAGCCCAGTGGCATCCCGATTGCCAACAGGACAATCAGCCCCAGCATCAGGATCAGGGAGATCGTTCCAACGTCCATAGTCTCAGTCTCCCTTGGGGGTGGTTTGCTGGATCGACCCGCGGGTCACATCCATGTCGCCGGTGCCGGTCTGGCCGACGGCGGCGCGCAGACGCGCAAGCTCGTCTTCGTCGGGCTCGTCCGTGTGGCGTTCGGGGTCGACGTTCCAGTCGCTGATCAGGTTCACGACGGCCTGAATGGCCACCAGCGCGATCACGATCAGAACAGCGGGTTTGATGGTGGCGGGGATCGGCGGGTCAAAGGCGGTGCCGAATGTCTCCCAGCGGTAGAATTTGTCAAAGGCCTCGCCATAGCCGCCGTAGATCAGGAAAAAGGCGAACACGACGATCAGAAACGTCGAAATGCAGTCAAACGTGCGCTGCAGCCAGCGGGGGCATACATCATAGAGCAGAAAGATGCGGATGTGGCTGCGCTGCTGCATGGCATAAAGGCCAGCGGTCAAAAAGATAAAGCCCGCCAGCCACAGCGACAGCTCGTTCGCCCAGAGCGTTGCGGCGTTCAGGATGTAGCGCACGAACACCTCGTACAGCATCACGCTGCACAGCACGATCACCAGCATCATGGTGACGCGGCCAAGGAACATTGACAGCTTGTCAGCCGTGCCCAGCCGCTCGAATTCCATCGGTGCGCGGCGCACTGTCATCACCCCGAGGATGGCAAAGACAGGCACACCGATCAGCGCCAGCCAGTCCAGAATATCCGCCGTGCCGCCAAACAGCCCGCCCAGCCCGGGCGAGACATCGTTGCGCGCAAACAGCGCCGACAACTTGTCCAGCTGCGATTGGTCGTCGGGCGGGTTCCAGTCGAGCGTGAAGGCCGGCATGTGCCAGACCAGCCAGCCGGCGCACAGGATGAACCCCAGCGGCACGAGCCATTCAACGAGAGAGCCGGATTTCTGCTGCATCTTCAAATTTCCCCCGAAACGCGGTGCCCAAGATCCGCGCGCATGTCGGACCCGGGGTCAAAAAAGGCGGGGAACGGCTTGGCGCGCCCCGCCTTTGACAGGGTGGGCAAACCTGCCCACCCGATTGGCGTGTTCAACCGGTTACCCGATCACTCGGACACAAGACCCAGCTGCTTGAGGTAGCTCAGGTGTGCCTCGACCAGATCCTTGGCTTCCGGCGTGTCGGCAAACTCGGGCCAGGTGGCCTGTGCCGCGTTGCGGAACTTCTGCAGCTCTTCGGGCGCCCATTGCGACAGGGTCACGCCCTGTGCGCGCAGCTGTGCGGCGGCCTCGGCGTTCTTTTTCTCGAACGTCAGGGCGGTGCGCAGCGCCAGCGCTTCCATGGCCACCTTCATGATCTTCTGGTGGTGTGCGGGCATCGCGTCGAACACGGCCTTGTTGCACGCCAGGTGATCGGACGGCATCGAGTGGAAGCCGGGGAAGTTGGCGTATTTGACGATGTCATACAGACCCAGGCCCACGTTGTTCGCGAGGCCCGACGCGTCGGCGCCGTCGATGATGCCGGTTTCCAGCGCGGTGAAGATCTCGGTGAAGTCCATCACGATGGGCTTGGCGCCCAGTTTTTCAAAGATCTTGGTTTCCATGCCCGGGGGCGAACGGAATTTCCAATCCTTGAAGTCCGCAACCTTTTCGATCGGCTTGGACGACGCAAAGGATTCCTGACCATAGACCCACCAGCCGATCAGCTCCATGCCGTACTTGTTGTAGAGCGGCGCAGCGGCTTCGCGGCCACCACCGAAATACAGCCACGACAGCTGCTGGTAGGGCGTGTCATAGCCGCCCATGATGTCGCCCACGAACTGGAACGCCGAGTTCTTGCCGGTCTGGTAGCCGCCACCCGTCATGTCGCAGTCCAGGATGCCCGTGGCAGCCGCGTCAAAGGTTTCCACCGATTTCACAACCGACGACGAGAAGAACGCCTCGATGGTGATTTCGCCGTTCGACATTTCCATGACGTCGTCGAAATACTGCTGTGCCAGCTGGCCCGACACGGTTTCCGGAGCGTAGTGCGTCTGGATGCGCAATGTGGTGTTCTGAGCCGACGCGCCCAGTGCGCCAACGGCCAGAAGGGCTGCCGCGCAGACGGCAGTTTTCAAAGTTTTCATGGTTTCCTCCCATTCATGTACAGCGACGGGGTGAGCGTTGGCCGCCCGATCTTGCTATCGCTACCAGTACCGTAAACGCCGCTCACCACACGCCGCAAGAAAATTGAGAGATTTGTTAAAATTTCGTAATTTTCTTGAAATCGCGAAATTTTTGGTTCTTGAGTGGGGCGGTGATCTTGTGTGGGAAGACCGATGGCGTCTGATTTCGACATTACAGAAACACTGCGCAACTGGTTGGTGGGCGGGCGTTTTATGCATGGGACCAAGCTGAAGGCGGATGCGCTGAAGGCCGAGCTTGGGTGTTCCGCATCCACGGTGCGCGAAGCGCTGTTCCGGCTGTCGCTGGAGGGGCTTGTCACCTTTCAGGACCAGCGCGGCTTTCGCGTTCCGCATGCAGACCCCGAAATTTTGCACGACATCACCCAGATGCGAATCTGGCTTGAAGAGCAGGGGGCCTGCCTGTCGCTGCGGCGTTCGAGCGTGGCCTGGGAGGCGCGCCTGACGGCCGCGCACCACAAGATCAGCCATATCGAAAGCCGGCTGGAGCGGGCCGAAGCCTCGGACGCGGTGTTCCAGCTGTGGATCCAGGGCGAACAGGAATTTCACCAGACGCTGGTCAGCAATTGCGGGTCCGAGCTGCTGAAGCAGACGCATCTGACGATGTATCGCCGCTTTCGCCAGCAGATGGTCATGGCGGATCGCGATTTCAAACACCTGACCATCAACCGTGACGATCACCAAGGGATCCTGGACGCGGTGCTGAAGCATGACGAAGACGCCCTGCGCACACGTATCCGGGCCCATCTGTCGCGCCATCTGGCAACGTCCGAACGCGCCGCGGTGATCAGCGATCCGGTCTAGCGTGATTGGCGCGCCAATAGTTCGAGATACAGCCCCGAATGGTCCTGATCCGCGCCGCCCATCTGGGTGACGAAATGATCGAACCGGTCGCGGACCGCGCTCACCTCTGGCAAAGTCAGGCCCAGCGACGCGGCCTCGTTCAGCACGTTGTCGAGATCCTTGAGCTGCAGCTTGGACAGGCCACCGGGCGCAAAATCGCCGGCGGTCATGCGCGCGCCATGCTGTTGCAGGATGGTGCTGTCGGCAAAGCCGCCTTTCAGGGCGTCGCGCACGGCTGCCGGATCGGCGCCGCCCCGGTCGAGCAGCAGCATCGCCTCGGCCACGGCGGCGATGGTGACGGCCACGATCCCCTGGTTCGCCAGCTTGGCCAGCTGGCCCGATCCGGCCGGGCCCACATGCACCGCCCGGCCCATCAGCGACAGAACCGGCGCAGCGGCTTCGAAGGTGGCAGCGTCACCGCCCGCCATGATCGCAAGCGACGCCGCCTCGGCGCCTTTGGTGCCGCCAGACACCGGCGCGTCCAGCGCGGCCACGCCATGCCCGGCCAGCGTGGCCGATTGCGCGCGCGCCTCTTCGGGTTTGGACGAACACATGTCGATCCAGATCTGCCCGTCGGACAGAACACCCGACACGCCAGCGATCATCTCGGCTGTGGCGGGCCCATCGGACAGAATCGAAATGATCACGCCCGAGCCGCGCACGGCCTGGTCCGGCGTATCCGCGACCGTCGCGCCAATCTCGGCCAGCGGCGCCGCCTTGGCCGCGGTCCGGTTCCACACCGTGACCGAATGGCCCGCGCGCACCAGATGCGCGGCCATGCGGCTGCCCATGAGGCCGGTGCCAAGAAAGGCGATGCTGCGGGACTGGGTCATTGGTGGCTCCGTTCTCTTGCAGGTCGGGCGCGTGCGCGCTAGGCAATGTGTGCCTGTCATACGCTAACGTCAATCGCCCAAGCTGCGGGACGTGGGTATGACGGCAAGCCGAGACTGCAGGGGAGGATCGCGATGGGCACCAGGTTGACGGGCAAAAGCTGCCTTGTGACAGCTGCCGCGCAAGGCATCGGCGCCGCAACGGCACAAGCCATGGCCGCTGAAGGGGCGCATGTCTTTGCCACGGACGTGAACATCGAAAAGCTGCGCGAAGTTCAGGCGTCAAGCGACGGGAACATAGAGATTTTTGCGCTTGATGCCACCAGTGACACCAGCGTTGCCGACGGAGTTGCGCAGGCGCAGCCAGACGTCCTGTTCAACGGCGCGGGATTTGTGCATCACGGCACCATCCTGGACGCAAGCGATGCCGACTGGGACTTTGGCTTTGACCTCAACGTGCGTTCGATGCACCGCACGATCCGCGCGGCCCTGCCGGGCATGCTGAGCCGCGGCGGCGGGTCCATTATCAACATGTCGTCGGCGCTCGGCTCCAAGATCGGCGCGCCCAACCGGTATGTCTATGGCGCGACAAAGGCGGCCGTGGTGGGGATCACCAAATCCGTGGCGCTGGATTTCATCACGCAAGGCATCCGCTGCAACTGCATCTGCCCCGGCACCGTCGAAAGCCCGTCCTGGCACGATCGCGTCAAGGCCCTGGGCAAAGAGATGGGCAGCTATGACGCCGCCTATCAGGCCTTTGTGGATCGTCAGCCCATGGGCCGCATCGCAACCGCCGACGAAATTGCCGCGCTGGCCGTCTACCTTGCCTCGGACGAGAGCGCATTCACCACCGGACAACCCTTTTACATTGATGGAGGCTGGTCAGGATGAC
>JAHDCH010000037.1 GCA_020629995.1 Pseudaestuariivita sp.
CAAAGACCGACACGGCGCCGACCACGCAAATGCCAAGAACAAGCCAGACCAACGCGTCCATCAGCGCCCCTCCGGCGTGCCATCGAAATGCTTTTCCAGATCGGTCCAGCAGTCGATGTAATTGTCCTGCAAGGGTGCCTCTTTTCCAGCAAATTCAGTGAGATGCTGGGGAAACCTCGTCTCGAACATGAAGGACATGGTGTTGTCCAGCTTGCCGGGGCCGAGGTTCGAATTGGTCGCCGCTTCGAATGCATCGCGGTCCGGGCCGTGGGGCAGCATCATGTTGTGCAGGCTCATGCCGCCGGGGACGAAGCCTTCGGGCTTGGCGTCGTAGATGCCGTAGATGTTGCCCATCAGCTCGGACATGACGTTCTTGTGGTACCACGGCGGTCGAAAGGTGTTTTCCGCCACCATCCAGCGTTCGCGGAACAGCACAAAGTCGATGTTCGCCACCCCCGGCACGCCGGACGGTGCGGTCAGTACGGTAAAGATCGACGGGTCGGGGTGATCGAACAGCACTGCGCCCACGGGGCAATAGGTGGTCAGGTCGTATTTGACGGGCGCGTAATTGCCGTGCCATGCCACGATATCCAGCGGTGATTGCGCGATCTGCGTCTCATGGAACTGCCCGCACCATTTGATCGTCAGGGTCGAAGGCACTTCGCGGTCTTCGAAGGCGGCCACGGGCGCCTTGAAGTCTCGCGGGTTGGCCATGCAGTTTGCGCCGATCGGGCCTCGGCCCGGCAGGTCGAATTTCTGGCCGTAGTTTTCGCACACGAACCCGCGCGCGGGGCCGTCAAGCACCTCAACCCGGTAAACCAGACCCCGCGGCAGGATGGCGATTTCCTGCGGCGCGATGTCGATGATGCCCAATTCGGTTGCGAACCGCAGGCGCCCTTCCTGAGGAACGACCAGCAACTCGCTGTCGGCGCTGTAGAAATAGCTGTCGACCATGCTTTCGGTGACCAGATAGACATGGGCCGCCATGCCGGTTTGCGTGTTCACGTCGCCTGCCGTGGTCATGGTGCGCATGCCGGTGATCCACGTCAGCGGCGCGTCCGTATGCGGGACCGGGTTCCAGCGGTACTGGCCCAGCGATGTCACGTCGTCCGGCGCATGAGGAGCGCTCTTCCAGTAAGGCACGTCAATGCGGCTGTACCGCGCCGAGTGTTTGACCGAAGGCCGAATGCGGTAGCACCACGTGCGCTCGGGCCGTTCGGCGGTAAAGGCGGTGCCGCTCAGCTGCTCGGCATAAAGGCCATACGCGCAGCGCTGGGGCGAATTCATGCCTTGCGGCAAAGCGCCGGGCAGAGCTTCGGTTTCGTAATCGTTCCCCCAGCCGGGCATATATCCGGGTGAGGCGGCATGGGTGTCGGGGGCCTGGGTGACTTGTCGCTGGCCTGTCGCGTTCATCTTTCCCGTCTCCTTTCAAGAGGTTGTGGCGTCTGCCTCAACCTGTGTTCCGCGCGCGATCCTCAGCGCCTGATCCAGCGTTTCAAGATCGCCTATGTGGTTGGCCAGGATCAGAACCAGGCGCGCATTCAGCGCGTGCGTTTCGTCCTCGCTCAGCCCGTCGTGCGCGCGCAGCAGGGCGGCATAAAAATCGTCCGCATTTCCAAGGTTTGGCTCCGTGATCAGCATGCGCGCCCCATCATTCGGTCAACGGCAGCAGCAAGGGCTGCGGCATCAAATTGCGGCCAGCGCGCGGCGATGTGCTGGTCAGGGCGGATGAGGTAAACCGCGGCTGCCGCGCTCCCGAGGTATCGCTCGGACACCATGGGGTCTGCCGGAATGCTCAGCCCCTTCAGACGCACGGCGCCCAGCGTCACCTCTTCGGGCACCGCTGTTCCGATCCCCAGCACCGTTGCACGGGTCAGATGGTCCAGCAGGTAACCACTGAGGGCGGGCGCATCCGGGCAGGGGCTGCCGGGCTTGGTCCGGTCTGGTCCGCCGGGTAGGGCATCGGCGCTGCTCAGCGGCGATCCTTCGTATTGCGCCGGAGCAGACAGACGGCCCGAATTGACCATCGGGCGAACAAAGGCATGGTCCTGCACCATATCGAGAACCGCATCCCGAAACAGCGCATGCGCCGGGCTGCGCGGGGTAAGGAAATCCGCCGTCCGGCTGGAATTCTTGATGTTTTCCAGCCCCGCATGTTTCCGTTCGGCCTGATAGGACGCGATCAGGCTCTCCGGGGCGCCGCCGGTCAGCACCGCGGCCAGCTTCCAGCCCAGATTGTCGGCGTCCTGCATGCCTCCGTTGGCCCCCCGGGCCCCGAACGGCGACACCTGGTGCGCGCTGTCACCGGCAAAGATCACCCGTCCGTGCACATATTGGTCCATCGTGCAGCACCTGAAAGTGTAGATCGACGTCCAGACCAGATCAAAGTCTCGCTCTCCGATCATCTCCCGGACCCTTTCGCGCACGCGCGTCTCGTTCAGCTCGGCACTGCGGTCGATATCCCAGCCCAGCTGGAAATCCAGCCGCCAGACATCGTCGGGTTGCTTGTGCATCAGGGCCGTCTGGCCGGGGTTGAACGGCGGGTCGAACCAGAACCTCCGCTCGGTCGGAAAGGAAGCCTGCATGCGGATGTCGGCGATCAGGAAATTGTCCTCGAACACCCGCCCGTCGAACCCAAGCCCCATGCCATCCCGGATCGGCGAATTGGCCCCGTCGCACGCGACCAGCCACTCGGCTTGCAGCGCATAGCTGCCCTCGGGCGTGTCCACCTCCAGTGCCACGTGATCCGCCGCCGCTTCGGTCTTCAGCACCCGGTTGCAGCCGCGAATGTCAATCGGTGCTCCTGCCGCCTGCGCCGCGCGGATTTCCTCGACAAGGAACTTTTCGAAATAGGGCTGCTGCAGATTGATGAAGGCCGGTCTGCGATGCCCGTCCTCCGGCAACAGGTTGAACTCATAGATCTGGTCTTCGCCGCGAAAGACCCGGCCGAGGTTCCACTGCTCGCCCTTGTCGACCATCTTCTGACCAGGACCCAGCCGGTCGCAAATCTCCAGCGTGCGTTTGGCAAAACAGATGGCCCGGCTGCCCTGGCCGACGCCGTCGTGATCGTCCAGCACCACGACACCCACGCCGCGCTGTCCCAGATCAAGCGCCAGCGCCATGCCTACCGGCCCGCCGCCCACGATCACCACCGGGTGCCGGACGGGCACCTTTGCATCCTGATCGGCGCTGCGCGCATAGGGGTACAGCTGAAAAGCGCGCTCGTACCGCTGCGTCCAGGCACTTGCCTCGTCTTTCATGCCGCACCTTTCGTCTTCTTCTCTTTGGCAAATATGGCCCCCGGAGGGTCGATCCGCCCCGCGCGCCCTGGCCCTATCCCTGAAGCGCTGCCCACATGTCCTTGTCCCGCTGCGCGGTCCATATGCGCGGCGTGTCGATATCCAGCGCCTCGTCATAGGCGCGGGCCACGTTAAACGGCAGGCAGTGTTCGTAGATCGCGTACTCGCTGAACTTGGGGTCGCATTCGGCGCGCACGGCATCCCAGGCGTCTTTCAGTGATCCGCCTTTCAGCGCGACGCGGGCTGCGGGACGGTAGGTTGAACGCACGAAATCAATGGTCGACGCGATCCCGGCGTTCACCATCTCGCGCCCCACCAATGCATCGCCGCGCCCCGGTGCGATCGCGTCCAGATCGAACCGGCGGATCGCTTCGGCGGTGCCGGGCCAGTCGTGGAAATGCCCGTCGCCGCAATAGCAGGCGGAATGGTATTCGATGATGTCGCCGGTGAACATCACGTTGGCGTCGGGCACATAGATCACCGCGTCGCCGGCCGTATGCGCGCGGCCGAGCTGCATGATGTCCACCCGCCGCTTGCCCAGATAGACCGACATGCGCCCGTTGAATGTGGTGGTGGGGTAGGTGAGGCCGGGGATTTCCTCGTGCCCCTGGAACAGTCTCGGAAAGCGGTCAAATTCGCTGTCCCAGTCCTCCTGTCCACGTTCGGCGACCATCGACCGTGCCTTTTCGCTCATCACGATCTGCGGAGCGCCATAGGCCGATGCCCCAAGAACGCGCACCGCGTGGTAATGGGTCAGCACCAGATGGGTGATCGGTTTGTCCGTGATGCTGCGGACTTTCTCGATCACCTGCCGCGCCAGCCTCGGGGTGGCCTGTGCCTCGACGATCATCACCGCATCGTCACCGATGATCACCCCCGAATTCGGATCTCCTTCGGCGGTAAAGGCCCACAGACCCTCGCCAATCTCCGAAAAGGTGATCTCCTTTTCGGCCATGTCTCCCTGGCTGGCAAAGGCCTTGGCCATGCTGCGTCCTCCGTCACTGTCGTTGGGACAGCAAGATACGGTTGAGTATGTAACTAACAAGGGTGCATGCAGAATTTCGCCAGACAATTCTGTGGCCCGCCGCGCGGCCTTTGCCTTGTCTCTTGCCGGGCAGGGGCAGTATGACACCCGCGACACGTCACGCAAAAGGAGATGCAGCATGACCGACCTTCCCATCGCTCTTGTCACCGGTGGCGCGCAGGGCATCGGATATGCCTGCGCCGAAGCGCTCAAGGAAGACGGGCACCGCGTGGTCCTGGCGGACATCAATGCCGAAGGCGTGCGCGCGGCTGCGGACAAGCTGGGCGGCGGCACGGTTGGCCTGCCGTGCGACATGTCAGGCCCCGCCCAGATCGCGGCTCTGTTCGACACGGTCGAAGACCAGCTGGGCCCGGTCTCTGTTCTGGTGAACAACGCGGGCATTGCCAGCCCGGGCGATTTTCTGGACTACAGCCTCGAGGATTTCGAAAAGGTCATCTCGATCAACCTCACCGGCGTTTTTCTGGCGACCCAGCGCGCGGCCAAAGGCATGATCGCCGCCGGCATCGAAGGCGCGATCGTCAACATGTCGTCGATCAACGCGCAAGTAGCGATCCCGGCGATCCCGGCCTATTGCGCGTCCAAGGGCGGCGTGCAGCAGCTGACCAAGGTGGCCGCGCTGGCGCTGGCACCGCACAACATCCGGGTCAACGCGGTTGGCCCCGGCTCGATCGACACGGCGATGATGGCCGGCGTTAACGCCAGCCCCGAGGCGCTGGCCAAGGTCCTGTCGCGCACCCCGCTGGGCCGCGTCGGCGGCGCCCGCGAGATCGGCGATGTCGTCGCCTTTCTTGCCTCGAAAAAGGCCAGCTATGTCACGGGCGAGACGATCTATGTCGACGGCGGCCGCCTTGGCCTGAACTACACGGTGTAACGCTGTGACGGTGCCCGCGCATCGCCTGTCCGTCGCGCCCATGATGGATTGGACCGACCGGCATTGCCGGGCGCTGCACCGGCGTATCAGCGGGCAGGCGCTGCTCTATACCGAAATGGTCACGTCGCCCGCGTTGGTCCGGGGGCGCGCGATGCATCTGCTGGACCATCAGGGCGAGCATCCGCATGCGCTCCAGCTGGGCGGGTCCGACCCGTCCGAGCTGGCCGAGGCCGCTCGGCTGGGCGCGGGCGCAGGCTATGACGAGATCAACCTCAACTGCGGCTGCCCCTCCGACAGGGTCCAGTCGGGCACATTTGGCGCAGTGCTGATGCGCGACGCGCCCCGCGTGGCCGAGTGCGTCGCCGCAATGGCCGAGGCGGTTGATGTGCCGGTGACAGTCAAATGCCGCATCGGGGTGGACGAGCAAGAGCCGCGCGATGTTCTGCCCGATTTCATCGACCGGGTTGCGCAGGCCGGTGCCACCCATGTGATCGTGCATGCGCGCAAGGCCTGGCTTCAGGGCCTGAGCCCCAAGGAAAACCGCGACATCCCGCCGCTGGACTACGACCTCGTGCGCGAAATGCGCCGCGCCTTTCCCGATCTGGGCCTGTCGGTCAACGGCGGGATCACGACGCTGGACGAAGTGCAGGGATTCCTTGAGGATGGGTTTGACGGGGTCATGGTCGGCCGGGCGGCCTATCATACGCCGATGGACATTCTGGGCGAGGCGGACGCGCGCCTTTGGGAGCAGGGCGCGCCCGCGCGGGCCGAGGACGCCGTTCTTGCGATGTTGCCCTATATCGAAGATCACCTGACCGCCGGTGGCCGGCTGAACCAGATCACCCGCCACATGCTGGGCCTGTTCGCGGGTCGCCCCGGTGCGCGCGCCTGGCGGCGCATCCTGTCCGAAGAGGCACACCGCGACGGCGCGGGGCCCGATCTGGTACGCCGGGCTTTGGCTCTGGTGCCGCCGCTGGACGCCGCGGCGCGCGCCGGATAAACCGGCCGCTCGAACCGCGAAAGGCAAGCCGATGCCCGATACCATGTTGCTGCTGCAAATGAGCGGCCTGATCCTGGTGATCGGAGCCTTTGCCGGCGTTCTGGCGGGGCTGTTGGGCGTGGGCGGCGGGATCGTTCTGGTCCCGGCCTATTTCTATGCCTTTTCTGCGCTGGGATACGGCGGGCCGCAGCTGATGCAGATGTGTCTGGCGACGTCGCTGGCGACGATCATCGTGACCTCTGTCCGGTCGGTCCTGTCGCACAACCGCAAGGGTGCGGTGGATTGGGACATCCTGCGCAGCTGGGCTCCGGGGATCGTGATTGGTGCGGTTCTGGGCATGTTTGTCGCGGCATCCCTGCGGTCCACACAGCTGCAGGCGATCTTTGGCATACTGGGCATCATCGTCGGCCTTTACATGGGGCTGGGGCGTGCGCACTGGCGTCTTGGCGCGACCATGCCAACCGGCGTGACCCGCGCGGCCATGTCCCCGGGGCTTGGGTTTCTGTCGGTCCTGATGGGTATCGGGGGCGGGTCGTTCGGCGTGCCGGTGATGAGCCTTTTTGGCGTGCCGATCCACCGCGCGGTGGCAACCGCTGCGGGTTTTGGCGTGATCATCGCGGTGCCGTCTGTCCTTGGTTTTCTGTTCTACCAAATCGACCCGGCATCGCGGCCGCCGCTGACACTAGGTGCGGTCAACCTTGTGGCCTTTGGCCTGACCATCGCGATGACGCTGCTGACCGCGCCTTTGGGCGTGCGGCTGGCCCATGCGATGAACCCCGGACCGCTCAAGAAAGTGTTTGCCGTCTTCCTGACGCTGGTCGCGCTGAACATGCTGCGCAAGGCGCTGGGATGGTAGCGGCGCTGTGGCCGCGCGCCGGGTGGCAGGTTTTTGACCATGACCCGCGCGTTGCGGCCTGGGTTTCGGCTGTGCGACCCGCCGCCGAGGCCGCGATCACCGATCCGGCACATGCACATTGGATGCAATGCGAAGGCACGTGGTTCGTGGGGGTCGACGCTCTGCCGAACGATGCGCAGGGGCGCGTCGGGTCCGGGCCGCGGCTGGAGGCGCCGGCGCTGGACCTGTGGCGTGCCATGGGGCGTGAGGTCCCGCCGCTGCACCGGGCACAGGTTTCGGTCACATGGCCGGGATATCCGCGCCCGCGCGACGGGGAAAGCGACAGCGCCTTTCGCTATCGCCGGGACAGATACGCCGCGCATGTAGACGGTCTGTTGCCCATGGGCGAAGACCGACGGCGGATGCTGCAAGAGCCGCACGCCTTTATCCTGGGCCTGCCGCTGAACGTGGCCCCGCCCGAGGCGGCACCGCTGGTCGTGTGGGAAGGCAGCCACCGCATCGTGGCGCGCCACCTGGCCCCTGTTCTGGACGGCGCGCCTGATCCTTGCGGCGTGGACCTGACCGAGGCCTATCATGCCGCGCGCCGCGAGATTTTTGCCCGCTGTACGCCGTATCCGGTGCATGCTTTGCCGGGGCAATGCGTCATGCTGCATCATCTGGTCCTGCATGGTGTGGCCCCTTGGACCGCTAAGCCCGAAGGGTGCCGGATGATCGCCTATTTCCGCCCGGAATGGCGTGGTGGCGCCAAAGACTGGATGAACACCGCCTGATTGTCCCCGTTGCGTGCGCAATGCGTTGAACGCCAGATCATTGGTTTGCGTCAGGCGACAGTAAGTTGCTTGAATGCTTGCAAAAATGTGTAAATCATTCATCGTTAACGTGTGTTTCTGCCGTGGGGGCTGCCATGATTTTTCTGTTGTCGATACTGCCACTTCTTCTGCTCGGGTTCGGCCTGGGCCTTTTTGACTCGAGTGATGGCGGAGGCGGCGGCGGAAGCGGCGGTGATGACGGCGACGATGCAATCACCGGCACGGACGGCGATGACATGCTGTCCGGGGATGGCGCAGACAACATCCTGCGCGGCCTGAGCGGAAACGACGCCTTGTCGGGCCGCGGCGGCGCGGATCTGTTGAACGGCGGCCTGGGCAATGATGCGCTGGACGGCAATTTTGGCAATGACACCCTTTATGGTCAGGACGGCGACGATACGCTTTCGGGCGGGGCCGATGATGACCGCCTGTATGGTGGCGCCGGTCTGGATGTGATCCGTGGCGGCCTTGGCGATGACCTGCTGTCGGGCAACGACGGCGCTGACACGCTGAGCGGTGAAGGCGGGGCAGACACGCTGAACGGCGGCAATGGCGCGGACGAATTGAACGGGCAATCGGGCGATGATGTTCTGCGCGGTGGTGCCGGCAATGACGGGCTGTTTGGCGGATCCGGTCAGGATGTGCTGGAAGGCGGTTCGGGCGATGACACCCTGCAGGCGGGCATCGAAGACGACAGCCTTGACGGCGGTCTGGGTGACGACCTGCTCGAAGGTGAGGACGGTGATGACACCTTGCTGGGTGGTGACGGGTCCGACGAATTGCTGGGCGGTGCCGGAGCGGATGACCTGACAGGCGAGGATGGCAATGACGTCTTGCTGGGCGGCGAGGGCGGCGATGCTCTGCGCGGTCGCGGCGATGATGATACGCTGGTGGGCGGCGGTGGCGCCGATCTGATGCAGGGCGGCGACGGTGATGATGTGCTGTACGGTATCTATTCCGAAACGGCATCCGATCCGCGGGTCCTTCTGGACGACAGCGGCGAAGACACGATCTTTGGCGGCGGCGGGTCCGACGGCTTTGTGCTGGGGCGCGGCGATGTGGCCACGGGCGGCAACGGCACGGATACCTATGAAGTCGGTGCTTGGATCAGCGGCGGCGATCCCGCAGTGATCACCGATTTCACGCCCGGCGATGGCGAGACACTGGTGGTTGTCGTGGATGCGGCCCTGGCTGACAACGATGTGACCACCGAGGCCGTTGGCGGCGACGTACAGGTCAGCCTCAATGGCGAGGTGATCGCGGTTCTGGAAGGCAGCGCTGGCGACATCGACGCAGTCTCGCTCAGCGTGGTCTCCAGCGCATTTGTCAGCTGATCCAACTCTGTCCGCGCGCCCTCTTGCAGTGCGCGCGGGCCTTCGCTAAACGCCTGTGCAACGGGTGATTAGCTCAGTTGGTAGAGCGCTTCGTTTACACCGAAGATGTCGGGAGTTCGAGTCTCTCATCACCCACCACCCATCCTCTTGAAACCTTGTCATGGATGCGGTCGCCTGTCAGGTCCGGACACCATGTGCCGGGTGGGGCAGGGGCGGGCCGCTGCGGCCGCGTCAATCGTCAAAATACGCGCGGTGGGTCGTATAGATCGCCTCGATCGTCGGGGTGAGCCGGCCCAGGTGCAGTCGCAGGACTTTATCCGCATCCGCCGCGTCACCTGACGTGATCGCCGCAAGCAAGCGTTCATGGTCGTCATAAAGAGCTTCCATACCTTCGCTGCTTGTCAGTGCCAGCATGCACAGGCGGTCGACCTGGGCCTTGTTTGCGGCAATCAGGTCGAATGCAAAGGCCTGATGCCCTGCGTGGCACAGCAGGCGGTGAAACTCGTAATCCAGCTCGTGGAACCGATCTGCCTCGCCCGAGGCAATCGCCTTGGCCTGCGCTTTCATGTTGGCTTTCAAGGGGCCATCAACGGAGGTATCCCGCCCCTGCGATGCCGCACGCACCACTTCAAGCTCGATGGCGGTTCGCACAAAGCGCGCATTCGCGATCAGCTTCCTTGAAAACGGTCGGACGATCGTCGCCCGTTGGGGCCGCACAAGCAAAAGGTTGATTCCGGCCAGCCGGGTAAAGGCTTCGCGCACCGGTTGCCGCGAATATCCGAACGTCTTGGCGACATCGGTCTCGGAGATCTTGGTGCCGGGCAAAAGCTCCAGCTTGGTGATCTTTTCAAAGAGCCGATCAAAGACCAGGTCGCTTCCCGTTGCGCGCTCCAGAGTGCCGGTGTCTGCCATGAGGTCTGAGTTTCCTTCCGCCCGGCGTCAGTGTGCCAGACTGATCCCGAGAGTAAAGCGCTTACTTTGGGTTACTAGGACACAGAAAATTCTTATAAATCTTAATAAGATAACCCTATTTCAAGAGGTCAATTCGCCCAAAACTGTTGACTAGTATCCAAGTTAAGGCATTCATACCCCGTGTCGACCAGAGAGTCGTTCTTGCGGCCTGCATCGCCAGAAGCGATCGCGAGCGGTGCGGGGGCGGGCTTTGCTGGTGATGTCAGTTGGTCACTCAAGGCCGACACGAAAAAGAATGAACACAGCTGATCTGGGAGGACACTATGATCAACTACACACTCAAGGCTCTGGCAACGTCGGCGATCGTGCTGGCAGGTGTTTCGGTGGCGCAGGCCGATGTGACGCTGCGCGGCGCAAGCATGTTTGACGAAGAGCATTCCTTTACCAAGACCCTGCGCGAATTCGAGCGTCTGGTGGCTGAAAAATACGACGGCGAGGTGAGCTTTGATTTGCGCCTCAACGGCGAGCTGGGCGTCGAGTCGGACTATGTGACCTACCTCAACCAGGGTGTTGCGGTGGATTACACGATCCTCGCGCCGTCGAACATGGCGGTGTTTTCGGAAAGCATCCCGCTGATGGACATGCCGTTCCTGTTCCGTGACCTTGATCACTGGAACGCGGTGCTGTCGTCCGACGCCTTTGCCCCGCTCGAAGCGGACCTGCGCGAAGCCGCCGGTATCGTGATCGTCGGCTACCACGGCGGCGGTGTGCGGAACCTGGCCTCGGCCGAACCGATCACCAGCATGGAAGAGCTGGCAGGGCACCGGATGCGGGTCATGGGCGCGCCGATCCAGGCGCAGACCTTTGACGCCGTGGGCGCGGCGCCGTCGGCCATCGCCTACAACGAAGTCTACAACGCGATCCAGACCGGCGTGATCGCGGGATTTGAAAACGAGGCCGCCTCGATCCAGAACCTGAAGTTCTACGAAGTTGCGCCGCATATCTCGCTGACCCAGCACACGATCACCGTGCGCCCGATCGTGATGTCGGCCAAGATCTTTGACGGGCTGCCCGCGGGCCTGCAAACCGCGATCATGGACGCCGGCGCCGAGGCAGGCGCCTTTGGCCGCGCGCTCGAAAGCGGGGCAGATGGCGAAATCCTGAAAGAGATGGAAGCCGCCGGCCAGATCATCATCTCGGACTTCGAAGGCCGCGAGCAGATGCTGGAACTGGTGAAGCCTGTCCAGGACGCCTACGCCGAAAGCCTTGGTGCGACCGAGCTCCTGACGAACGTGCGCGGCATGTAAGCGCCTCCCGGCGGGTGGGCGGTGGCAGGCAACTGCGCCGCCCATCCGCCATTCTGACTGTCGCGACACGCGACTCTGCTTCTGGGGGGCTATATGTTGGGCCGACTACTTGGCGGGTTCTGCAAGAGCCTGCGCATCCTGCTGGGCGTGCTGATGGGCGCGCTGGCCGTTCCGGTCGCGATGCAGGTCATCTCTCGCTACACCGGGATCATCCCTTCGTTTCTGTGGACCGAAGAACTGGCGACTTTCCTGTTTGTCTGGATCGTGATGATCGGATCGGTGGTTGCGGTCTGGGATGGGACCCATTTTGACGTGCGCGTCATACCTGATGCCAGATCCCGTGGCCTGAAGCTGATCCAGAACGGCATCGTGCATCTTGCGATCATGCTCTTTGGAGCCTTGTTCCTGGCCTATGGCTTTGAATACGCCGAATTCGGGGGCAAGCAGCGTTCGGTCATGATGCGCGCCAACCTCATGATCACGCATATCTCGGTGCCGATTGCCGGCGGTCTGTGGATGCTGATGTCGGGGTATCGCCTGGCCCAGGAAATAGCCCTGTTCCGCGGCCGCGAAGGAGCGATCCAATGATCCTCGACACGGCGACCGCCACTTTGATCCTGATCGCCACATTCGTGGTGCTGATCTTCATTCGCATTCCCGTGGCCTTTGCTCTTGGTCTTGCCACCGTTCCGGTTGTCCTTCTCGAGCTGCGCCTGACGCCGTTCATCGTGCTGGACCGGATGTTCCAATCCTACAACTCGTTCATCCTGCTGGCCGTGCCGTTTTTCCTGCTGGCCGCCAACCTGATGAACTCCGGCAAGGTGACCGACCGCCTGATCGAACTGGCCCGGGTGCTGACCGGTTGGATGCCCGGCGGGTTGGGCCATGTGAACGTGGCCGTGTCGATGCTGTTTGCAGGCATTTCGGGCTCGTCGACCGCTGACGCGGCGGGCATCGGCAAGATCCTGATCCCGGCCATGCAGAAAGAAGGCTATGACACGCGGTTTGCCGTGGCGATCACGGCCTGTTCTTCGGTCATGGGTGTGATCATCCCGCCATCGATCCTGATGATCGTGTGGGGCGGCGTCATGCAGGTGTCGGTTGGCGCGCTGTTCCTGGGCGGAGCGGTGCCGGGCCTGATGATCGGGCTGGCGCTGATGGCGACGGTCTATTGCTTTGCCAGGATGCGCAACTATCCCGTGACCGCCACACCCAACATGGGCGAGTTTCTTGCCGCATGGAAAGGGGCCGCCCTGGCTTTGCTGACGCCCATATTTGTCATCGGCGGCATCGTCGGCGGGATCGTCACCCCAACCGAAAGCGCGATCATTGCCGCCACCTATGCGCTGGTCCTGGGGATGTTCGTCTACCGCACGGTGACCCTCCGCAACCTCGGCTTTATCCTGTACGACACGGCGCGGTTTGCGGCGATCTCGCTCTTTGCGATTGGCACGGCATCTGCCTTTGGATGGCTTTTGTCGTTCTACAACGCGCCGCGGATGATCGTGAGCATTCTGACAGCCTGGGAATTCGGCCCGTTCGGGACCGCCATGGTCATCGCGGCCCTGTTCCTGCTGTTCGGGCTGTTTATCGACGCGATCCCGACGATCATCATCCTTGGCACCGTGCTGATGCCCGTGGCCCAGGCCGGAGGCGTGGATCCCATCGCCTTTGCGATCATCGGCATCGTGTCCCTGGCCTTTGGGCTTGTGACGCCGCCCTACGGGCTGTGTCTGCTCATATCTGCGGCCATCGGTGGTCTGAACGTGGTCCAAGTGCTGCGCGAGGTGGTGATCATCCTTGCGCCGATGCTTGTGATCCTCGTGCTGCTGGCCGCCTTCCCGGCGATCATACTCTGGCTGCCAAAACTGCTCATGCCGGGCGCGTTCTGACCGCGCCTGCGGGCCCAGATCATCTTACGGAAGGACCGCCATGAAACTTCAGGACAAAACCGCCATCGTGACCGGCGGCGGGCGCGACATCGGCCGCGCAGTCGCAGAGAAACTTGCGTCGGAAGGTGCAAGTGTCGCGATCAACTATTTCTCAAGCTCGGCCGGGGCGGATGAGGCTGTCGCGGCGATCACGGCCCGCGGCGGGCGGGCCATTGCCGTGCAGGGCGATCTGAACCGCAAGGCGGATGCCGACGCTTTGGTTCAGGCCGCGGTCGATGCCTTTGGCGGGGTCGATATTCTGGTCAACAATGCCGGCGGCCTGATCGCACGCAAAACAATCGCCGAGATGCCGCTTGACCACTGGGATGCGGTCATGCGGCTGAACCTCACCAGCACATTCCTGATGACGCAGGCTTGCCTGGCGCACATGACCCGTGGTGCCATCGTCAATCTGGCAAGCCAGGCTGGCCGCGATGGCGGCGGCCCCGGCGCTGTTGCCTATGCAACCTCGAAAGGGGCTGTGATGACCATGACCCGGGGGCTTGCCAAAGAGCTTGGACCGGGCATCCGCGTCAACGCGCTGTGCCCGGGCATGATCGACACCGATTTCCACAACGTGCACACGCCCGACGCGGGGCGGCGCGGGTTCGAGGCAAACGCTCCGCTGAAACGGCAGGGGCATGTGGAGGATGCCGCCAACCTTGTCCTGTTCCTGGCCAGCGATGACAGCGCGTTCATCACCGGCGCGAATATCGACATCAACGGCGGCATGCTGTTTTCGTGACGGGCCGGGACGCCGTGATGACCGAGTTTCAGGTCGTGCCGACCGCGCCGGGAGTGTCGCGTCAGGTCCTGTCAGATCACGCCCAGCTGATGGTTGTAGCCTTTCGCTTTGGCGCATCGGGGGCCATCGGCGCGCTTCATAGCCACCCGCATGTGCAGGCGACCTATGTCGAAAGCGGCCGTTTCCGGTTCACGCTTGGCAGTGAAGAGCGTGAAGTCGGCGCGGGTGACAGTTTTGTGCTGCCTTCTGGGCAGACCCACGGCTGTGTCTGCCTTGTACCGGGTGTTCTGATCGACACATTCACACCCCGCCGCGAAGACTTCCTGTGATCGAGGCCGCTTTGCAAAGGCACCGCCTGCGGGTGCTTGCGTTTTGCGATGCGCTTTGGCGTGCTTGTCACGGCCGGATCTCAGGCTGGCATTGGCATCCGATTGTCGGGAATTCCCTCGGATTTTACATGCCGGGCGTGGCGGGAGCACAAAATGCAAGGACACCGACGGATGCCGCCGGTGTCCTGCAAGGGTTTGGTTGGGCCGCCAAGGCGGCTCTGATCAGACGGGTTCCTGATCTGACCACACGATCTTGGGCGCAAAGCGCGGACGCGTGAAGGCCAGGTTGTGGAACAGCCCTTCGCTGGTCAGGCCCGGCACTGCGAACACCGGCTGAAAGTTGGTCGAGGTTTCGACCACGATCAGACGCTCGTTGTTCAGCATATCGGGCAGGCGGTCGACCATGCCGGCGACATCGTCGTTGTTCAGCCCGACAAACGCGCCGCGGGTCTCCGACCAGTCGACGATGTAAGCGTCGGCATCTTCATCGAAATGCACCAGCGACACGCGCAGGGCGTAGGGGCCGTTGCCTTCGGTCAGGT
>JAHDCH010000038.1:0-2175 GCA_020629995.1 Pseudaestuariivita sp.
CTATGGCGGCACCTGCGTCATCCGCGGCTGCGTTCCGAAAAAGCTGATGGTGTTTGCCAGCGGGTACCCGGCGATGGCCGAGGACGCGCAAAGCTATGGCTGGGACATCACCGCCGGCGCCTTCAACTGGGTCAGCTTCCGGACCAAGCTGGAGGCCGAGCTGGACCGCCTCGAAGGGGTCTATCGCAAGCTGCTGTCCGGCTCGAACGTCACCACGTTCGACCAGCGTGCCCGCGTCACCGGCCCGCACGAGGTGACCCTCGCCGATGGCAGCGTGATCTCGGCGAAACATATCCTTGTCGCCACCGGCGGCTGGCCGTTCAAGGCTGATTTCCCCGGTGTCGAACATACGATCACCTCGAACGACATCTTCCACCTGCCTGAACTTCCACGGAAAATCCTGATCGTCGGCGGCGGGTACATTGCTTGCGAATTTGCCGGCGTTCTGAACGGGCTGGGCGCCGAGGTCACGCAATTCTACCGCGGCGCGCAGATCCTGCGCGGCTTTGACGACGAGGCGCGCGGCCTTGTCGCCGAAGAGATGCAGCAAAAGGGCATCGATCTGTGCCTCGGCACCAACATCCTCGAAATCGAAAAGCGTGACGAGGGCCTCTGGGTCAAGGCGACCAATGGCAAGGAATACATCGTCGACCAGGTGATGATGGCGACGGGGCGCAAGCCCAACACCGCCGGTCTCGGGCTCGAAGAGCTGGGGGTCGAGCTGGATCGCAACGGCGCCGTGCAGGTGGACGATTACAGCCAGACCGCCGTGCCCTCGATCTATGCCATCGGTGACGTGACAAACCGGGTCAACCTGACCCCGGTCGCGATCCGCGAGGGGATGTGGTTTGTCGAGACGGTGTTCAAGGGCAACCCCACGCCGGTCGATCACGACCTGATCCCGTCGGCCATCTTCACTCAGCCCGAAATGGGCACCGTGGGCCTGTCCGAAGAGGCGGCGGCCGAGCGCGAAGAGATCGAGGTCTATGCCACGTCCTTCAAACCCATGCAGCAGGCCTTTGCCGGCCGCGCCGACCGCGTGCTGATGAAACTGATCGTCTCGCGCGAGACGCGCATCGTGCTGGGCTGCCACATCGTGGCCCCCCAGGCCGGCGAGATGATCCAGCTGGCCGGCATCGCGATCAAGATGGGCGCCACCAAGGAACAGTTCGACGCAACATGTGCGGTGCACCCGACCATGGCCGAAGAGCTGGTCACCATGCGGCACCCTGTCCGCATGGCTTGATTTTCATTCCCGCGTCCACAGGTTATGACGCACTTCGACAGATGTTCTGACAAGAGGACGACAATGGCAGGTAACAACGGCCCGTGGGGCGGAGGCTCCGGCGGTTCGGGCGGCGACAATCGCGGCTCGGGCGGCGGCGGCGGCAACAACGGTGGCGGCGGGCGTGGCCCGGGCGACCAGGGCCCGCAGATTCCCGAAATCGACGAGCTGGTCAAAAAGGGCCAGGAGCAGCTGCGCGTCCTGATGGGCGGGCGCGGCGGTCAGGGCCGTGGCGGCTCGGGCGGGCCGGGCGGCGGCGGTGGCCCCGCGCTGACACGCGGCACCATCGGGCTTGGCCTCTTGGCGGCGCTGGTCCTGTGGCTGATGGCCTCGTTCTACACGGTCCGGCCCGAAGAGCAGTCGGTCGAGCTGTTCCTGGGCGAGTTCTCCGAGGTGGGCAATCCCGGCCTCAACTTTGCGCCCTGGCCGGTTGTGACCGCCGAGGTGATCCCCGTGACCCGCGAACAGACCGAAGAGATCGGTGTGGGCGCGCGCGGCGGTGATGCGGGCCTGATGCTGACCGGAGATGAAAACATCGTCGACATCGACTTTCAGGTCGTCTGGAATATCACCCAGCCGGACAAATTCCTCTTCAACCTGCGTGATGCGCGGCCCACGATCCGCGCGGTTGCGGAATCGGCCATGCGCGAGATCATCGCGCAATCCGAGCTGGCCCCGATCCTCAACCGGGATCGTCAGGCTATCGCCGACCGTCTCCAAGAGCTGATCCAGTCCACGCTCGACAGCTATGATGCCGGCGTGAACATTGTCCGCGTCAACCTCGACAAGGCCGACCCGCCGCAGCCGGTGATCGACGCCTTCCGCGACGTTCAGGCCGCCGAACAGGAACGTGACCGCCTGCAAAACGTGGCCGACGCCTATGCCAACCG
>JAHDCH010000038.1:2275-5922 GCA_020629995.1 Pseudaestuariivita sp.
TTCGGCCGCGTGGTCGACGTCAAGGAAGAGCCGGGCCTCGCCTTCAAGGTGCCGCTGATCCAGGAAGTCGTGCGCTATGATGACCGGATCCTGTCGATCGACGTGGACCCGCTCGAAGTCACGCCTCTGGATGACCGCCGTCTCGTTGTGGACGCCTTCGCGCGCTACCGCATCACCGACGTGCGCCAGTTCCGTCAGGCCGTGGGTACGGGTGGCGAGATGACCGCCGAAAACCGGCTCGACGGCATCCTGCGCGCCGAGCTGCGCGGGGTTCTGGGCTCGGTGTCCTCGAACGACATCCTGTCGTCCGACCGGGCCGCGCTGATGCTGCGCATCCGCAACGGCGCGATTGACGAGGCGCGCAGCCTCGGCATCGAAGTCGTTGACGTGCGTCTGAAACGCACCGACCTGCCGACCGAAAACCTCGACGCGACCTTCGAACGGATGCGTGCCGAGCGTGAGCGCGAAGCCACCGACGAACGCGCCCGCGGTAACGAGGCCGCCCAGCGGGTCCGCGCCACCGCCGACCGGACCGTGGTTGAACTGGTGTCGGACGCCCGCCGCCAGGCCGAAATCATCCGCGGTGAGGCCGACGCCGAACGCAACGGCATCTTTGCCGACGCCTTTGGTGCGGACGAAGAGTTCTTTGAATTCTACCGCTCGCTGACCGCGTACCAGCGCAGCCTGCAATCGGGGAATTCGACGATGGTCCTGTCGCCCGACAGCGACTTCTTCAACTACCTCAAATCCGACCAGCCGGGCGGCGCGAGCGCGTCTGAATGATCGAAACCGCGCTCCTTGCCCTCGGGCTGGTGCTGATTGTCGAGGGGCTGGTGTACGCACTGGCCCCTTCGCTTGTCGAAGACCTGCTCGAGGCGCTGCGCAGCCTGCCTCTGCCGCAGCGCCGGCAGATGGGGCTGATTGCGCTTGCTCTGGGGGGTGTGGCCGTCTGGGCGGCCAAAACTCTGGGCGTGTGACCTGCGGCTTTACGCACGGTCAGGTCGCGCTTTCGTGAAAATACGCACAAACACCCCGGCATTTGCGCACATTTGCGCCGTGCAACGTACGGTGCCTTCACAGTGTCGTCAGGATTTGTAACAGCATTTGTGGTGTGCAAGACACATCTTATATCGACCATACTGAGAACGGCGCTATCTTTCTTGAAAAACCACGCGCCATACAGGTCACCAGAGGAGTTCTCGAGTTGCACCCTGACATTCAAACCTATCGCCTGCGCCCCGCCCGCCGTATCACGGCCGTGGTCGGCGCCATGGCCGTGTCGGTCCTGATGGTCTTTGGCACGGCGCCCGTGGCCGAGGCCCAAGCGCGCCCCAACAGCTTTGCCGAACTGGCCGAACAGATCAGCCCCTCGGTGGTGAACATCACCACCACCACCAATGTCGCCAGCCGTACCGGCCCGCAGGGCGTGGTTCCCGAGGGTTCGCCGTTCGAGGATTTCTTCCGTGAATTCCGCGACCGCCAGGGCCCCAACGGCCAGCGTCCCCGCCGCTCTTCGGCTCTGGGGTCGGGCTTTGTGATCTCCGAAGACGGTTTTGTCGTCACCAACAACCACGTGATCGAAGGCGCGGACGAGATCCTGATCGAATTCTTCTCGGGCGAAGAGCTGCCCGCAACGCTTGTGGGCACCGACCCCAACACCGACATCGCGCTGCTCAAGGTCGAGGCGGACGAGGCTCTGCCGTTTGTCCAGTTCGGTGACAGCGACATCGCCCGCGTGGGCGACTGGGTGATCGCCATGGGCAACCCGCTGGGGCAGGGCTTCTCGGTTTCGGCCGGGATCGTCTCGGCCCGCAACCGTGCTCTTTCGGGCAGCTATGACGACTACATCCAGACCGATGCCGCCATCAACCGCGGCAACTCGGGTGGGCCGCTGTTCAACATGGACGGCGAAGTGATCGGCGTGAACACCGCGATCCTGTCGCCCAACGGCGGCTCGATCGGCATCGGCTTTTCGATGGCCTCCAACGTGGTGACCCGCGTTGTGGATCAGCTCAAGGAATTTGGCGAAACCCGCCGTGGCTGGCTGGGCGTGTCGATCCAGGACGTGACCGAAGACATGGTCGACGCCATCGAAGGTCTGGATGACGTGCGCGGCGCCATGGTGTCAAACGTGCCCGACGGCCCCGCGATGGACGCCGGCATCGAAACCGGCGACGTGATCCTCACCTTTGACGGCATCGATGTCGATGACACGCGCGGCCTCGTGCGCATCGTCGGCAACTCGCCCGTGGGCAAAACGGTGCGCGTTGTGGTCCTGCGCGATGGCAAGACCCAGACGCTGGCCGTGACGCTGGGCCGCCGGGAAGAGGCGGTGAACGCCTCGATGCCCGCGACCGAAGGCGATGACGAGGCCCCCGCCGGCCCCGCCACCGCCGACATTCTGGGCCTGTCCCTGTCGGAAATGACAGACGAGCTGCGTGAACAGCTCGAGCTGGGCGACAAGGTGACCGGCCTTGTGGTGACCGAAGTTGACGAGGCCAGCCAGGCCTTTGAAAAGGGCCTGCGCGCCGGTGATGTGATCACCGAGGCAGGCCAGCAAAAGGTGGCCGTGATCGCCGATCTCGAAACCCGCATCACCGAAGCCAAGGAGGCAGGCCGCAAATCGCTCCTGCTTCTGGTGCGCCGCGCCGGTGAGCCTCGCTTTGTTGCGCTGGGTCTCGAAGACTGACGCATCACCCGTGATCGCAACCCAAAAGCGCCCCGCAAACCGGGGCGCTTTTTTTGTGGGGTCTTGCAGGTCGTGCCCGGGACCGGGCGCAGGCTAATCCAGCGTGCTGCGGTCCACGGCCGCGAGGCCCAGCTGGCGTGCCAGGTCGATCGACAGGATGTCGCTCTTGGGGCCGGTCACCTGCTGATAGACCTTCAGCGCCTGCCGCGTGGGCCAGTCCATATCCTCGGTGATCTCGCCTTCGTAGGCTCCGCGTGCGGCCAGCGCCCTTTGCAGCGATCCGACCAGCTCGGGCGTCAGCGCGTCTTCACAGACCGCCTCAAAGGCGTGCTCTCCGCGCTCGCGCACGATTTCCTGCCGGACCACGGTGTCATAGGTGGCGGCGCGCATGATGCTGCCGTCCTCGTTCAGGATGGTGGGCGATGTCTTGACCTGTTCGGTCACCGTCTGCACCACCGCCGGCACCAGCGCACGGCCCCAGCACGACCCTTCGGGCGCGCCCTCGGGCGGGTCAATGTACCCCGCCGACAGCGGAAAGGGCCGCGGTGCGCCGTCATCGGGCGCGGCGATGGGCTGGCATCCGGTCGTGTAGACCAGGATCGCCAGGGCGACAAAGGGCAGGGTTGGCGGGCGGTGCATGCTCGGGCCTCGCGCGTGTTTTTTGCAAGCCTAGCTTGAAACGCGCGCCTGCGCCACGCGCCTATGCACCGCCGGCGCCAAGTGTGGCTTCCGGGTCAAGCAGCCGGTCCAGCAGATGCGAGATGTCCTCGATCTCTTCGGCGATCACGTGGGTCACTCCGCCCTCCCGCTGCAGCCGCCCGGTGACGCGCAGGCAGCGCCCCGCGATCACCGCGCGGCGGAACCTTTCGTACAGCTTGCGCCAGACGATCACGTTGACGACGCCCGTCTCGTCCTCGAGCGTGAGAAAGATCACGCCCTTGGCCGTGCCCGGCCTCTG
>JAHDCH010000038.1:6022-10772 GCA_020629995.1 Pseudaestuariivita sp.
CCCAGAACATCAGGGCACGGACATGGCAAAAATTACGTATATCGAACATGGCGGCACCGAACATGTGGTCGAGGTCAAGAATGGCCTCACCGTGATGGAAGGCGCGCGCGACAACAACATCCCCGGCATCGAGGCCGATTGCGGCGGCGCCTGCGCCTGCTCGACCTGCCATGTCTATGTGGATCCCGCCTGGGTCGACAAGATCCCGGCCAAGGAAGACATGGAAGTCGACATGCTCGATTTCGCCTACGAGCCCGACGAGACCCGCTCGCGCCTGACCTGCCAGATCAAGGTGACGGATGCTCTGGACGGCCTCGTCGTGCAGATGCCCGAAAAGCAGATCTGATGCGGTCCAGGGCGCGGCGTCTTCCGGTGCGCGGTTGCAGCGCTGCGGCCCGCCGCGTGGGGCGGATGGTGCGCCTTTGGCTGGCCGTGTCCTTGGCCGCCTTTGCGCCCGGTCTAGCCACTGCCGAGATCACGTCAGCCCGCTACGAAGACCCCACCGCGCGCTATCCCCATGGCGTTCTGGGCGATGACATCGAACATGCCTCGCTGTCGGTCACTCTGGCCTCCGGTTCTGTGCTGCGTGTGACCTGGCCGTCCCAGATCGTGTTCGAAGACACTGCGCCGCGCCTTTCCGACCTGGACGGCGATGGCGCGCCCGAGGTCATCGTGGTCGAAAGCCATGCCGGGCAGGGCGCGCGCCTTGCGGTCTATGGCCTTCTGGACGGCGCCCTGGCCTTGCGTGCTGCCACGCCCTTTATCGGCACCCGGTTCCGCTGGCTCGCGGTTGTGGGGGCCGCTGACCTTGATGGCGATGGCTCTGTGGAAATCGCCTATGTCGACCGTCCCCACCTGGCCAAGACCCTGCGCATCTTGCGCTATGCGTCTTCGGGTGCGACTGCCTCTCTGACGCCTCTTGCTGCCCTGCCGGGGGTCACGAACCACCGCATTGGCGAAACCGACATTGCCGGTGGCATCCGCTCCTGCTCGGACGGTCCCGAAATGCTGGTGGCTTCCGCCAACTGGACGCGCCTCCTGGCCTTGCGGTTCGACGGGTCCGCGATCACTGCGGCCGAGCTTGGCTCGGACACGTCCCGTCCCGCCTTCGCCCGGGCTCTTGACTGCTCTTGATGCGCTGCGCGGCCCTGCTCCTTGCTCTGGTCTGCTGTTCTGCGCCCGCCTCGGCTCAGGACCAGATCAGCCCCGACATGTTCCTCGACCTGCTGACCGGCAAAACCGCGACCTTCACGGACAACCGCCGCGGCACCCTTGTCGGGATCGAAGAATTCACCTCGCGCACCAGCTCTCGCTGGACCCGTGCCAATGGCACCTGCGCGATTGGCACCGTGTTCGTGCGGCAGGCTTTTGTCTGTTTCACCTATGATGACGAAGCCCCGGGGCGCGAACATTGCTGGATCCCGTTCCTCGATGCGGGCGTGCTTCTGGTGATGTCCTGGCCGGGCCGCGAACTTCAGCGGGTCACGGATATCTCGACCGATGGCGTCAGCTGCACGCCTCCGCCCACCTCCTGACCTGCCCGCCGCTTCGCGCACTCCGGTCTCTTCTTCTGGCCTCAAATATCCCGGGGGCGCCGCAGGCGCGGGGCAGCGCCCCTCTGCCGCCCGCCCCTGGACGCTGCCCCTTCGGCCAACGCGTCACAGTGTTGCCTCTTGCGGCCTATTGCTCGTCCAGTGCCCGCCAGCCGATGTCTCTGCGGACAAAGCCCTGGGGCCAGGTCACCGCGTCCACCATCTTGTAGGCCCGGTCCCGGGCTTCGCTCAGGGTCTGGCCGCGTGCGGTCAGGTTCAGCACCCGCCCGCCTGCCGCGATCAGCTTGCCTGCCATAATCTTGGTGCCTGCGTGAAAACAGGTGTTCCAGCTGTCCTCGGGCAATTCTCCGGTTCCCCGAATCTCGCTGCCCTTGGCGTAGGTCCCGGGATAGCCCTGGGCCGCCATCACCACCGTCATCGCGTGATCCTCGGCCCAGGTGACCTGCGCTTCGCCCAGCCGGCCCTCTGCGCAGGCTTGCATCAGGTCCAGCGCCTGCGCGCCGAGCCGCATCATCAGCACCTGGCACTCGGGATCGCCAAAGCGCACGTTGTATTCGACCAGCCTCGGCTGGCCGCCTTCGATCATCAGGCCCGCGTACAGCACCCCCTGATAGGGCGTGCCGCGCCTTGCCATCTCGGCCATCGTGGGGCGGATGATCTGATCCAGCGCCTTTTGCGCGATCTCGTCGGTCAGCACCGGCGCGGGCGAATAGGCGCCCATGCCGCCCGTGTTGGGACCGGTGTCGCCTTCGCCCACGCGCTTGTGGTCCTGCGCGGTTCCGATGGGCAGCACGTCTTCGCCGTCAACCAGCACAAAGAACGAGGCTTCCTCGCCTTGCATGAATTCCTCGATCACCACTTCTGCGCCGGCCTCGCCAAAGCTGCCGTCGAACATCATGTCGACCGCCGCCAGCGCTTCGTGGGTGGTGGGGCACAGGATCACGCCTTTGCCCGCCGCCAGCCCGTCGGCCTTGACGACCAGCGGCGCGCCTTGCGCCTCGACATAGGCGCGGGCCGCGTCGCGGTCGGTGAAATGCCCGTAGGCCGCCGTGGGCGCGCGGGCGGCGTCGCAGATCTCCTTGGTAAAGGCCTTGCTGGCCTCCAGCCGGGCTGCGGCCGCGCTGGGGCCAAAGACGCTGACACCCGCTGCGCGCAGCGCGTCGCCCACGCCCGCGGCCAAAGGCGCTTCGGGTCCGATGATCACAAAGTCGATCGCCTCGGCCTCGGCAAATTCGACGACGCGTGTGCCATCCTCGATATCAAGGCTTGCGCATTCGGCGATCCTCGCCATCCCTGCATTGCCCGGGGCCACGATCAGCCGGTCGCATTTGGGGTTCTGCGCGCAGGCCCAGGCGATGCTGTGTTCGCGCCCGCCACTGCCGAGGATCAAGATGTTCATGGCCGCCTGCGCCTCCCGCCTTTTCCTTTGTCTCGCGGCGTTCTAGGCTTGGGCACCGCCAATCGCAACAGGCACCTTCATGGACCTTCTCGACGATCCCACCCCGGGGCGCAACGTGCCCGAATTTTCGGTCTCGGACCTGGCCACCCGGGTCAAGCGCCTGATCGAACAGGAACTGGGCTATGTCCGCGTCAAGGGCGAGGTGGGGCGCGTGGTTCTGGCGCGCTCGGGGCACCTGTATTTCGATCTCAAGGATGACCGCTCGGTCCTGTCCTGCATGACGTGGAAAGGCCAGATCGCCGGCCTCGACGTGCGCCCCGAAGAAGGGATGGAGATCGTCGCCGAAGGTACGATGACCGCCTCGGGCTTTCAGTCCAAGTTCGCCCTGAACGCCACCCGCGTCCATGTGGCGGGCGAGGGCGCCTTGATGGCCATGCTCGAGCGCCGCAAAAAGGCGCTGGCCGCCGAGGGCCTTTTTGACGAGGGGCGCAAGCAGCGCCTGCCGTACCTGCCGGAGATCATCGGCGTTGTGACCTCTCCTCAGGGGGCGGTGATCCGCGACATCCTGCACCGTCTGCGCGACCGCTTCCCGCGCAAGGTGCTGGTCTGGCCGGTGCTGGTGCAGGGCAAAGGCAGCGCCGAACAGGTGGCGCGGGCCGTCGAGGGGTTCAACGCGCTGACGCCCGGCGGGGCCTTGCCCCGGCCCGACCTTCTGATCGTGGCGCGCGGCGGCGGCTCGATCGAGGATCTGTGGGGCTTTAACGAAGAGGTGGTGGCGCGGGCCGCCGCCGCGTCCGCGATCCCGCTGATTTCAGCCGTGGGGCACGAGACGGACACCACGCTGATCGACTTTGTGGCCGACCGCCGCGCGCCGACACCCACGGCGGCGGCCGAGATGGCCGTGCCGGTGCGCCGCGATCTGATGGCCTGGGTGTCCGAGCAGGGCGCGCGCATGACCGGGGCCGTGGGCGGGCGCATCGACCAGCGCCGCCAGCGCCTGACGGATCTGGCGCGCGCGCTGCCCGACCGTGATCGCCTGTTCGAGGTCCAGCGCCAGCGGCTCGACCGGGCCGAGGCGGATCTGCCCCGCGCGCTGATGGCCGGGATCCAGGCGCGGCGGCTGGATCTGTCGTCCAAGGGCGCGCTGCGCCCGTCGCTGTTGACCGCGCAGCTGGCGCGCGCCTCCGACAGGCTGACCGCCCGGGCCGAGGCGCTGGCCCCTGCGCTGACGCGCAGGCTGAGCCGCCTGTCGGACCGGCTTGACGCGCAGGGCCGCCTGCTCGAGACGCTGTCGCACCGCGCCACGCTGACGCGCGGCTATGCCATCGTGCGCGATGAGGCGGGCGCCGTTCTGACCAGCGCCGCCGCGGCGCGCGCGGCGTCGGCGCTCGAGATCGAATTTGCCGATGACCGGATCACACCCGGCGTCGCGGCGGCACCCGCGCCCAAACCCGCCGCCAAATCCGCGCCCCGCAGAAAGCCAAAAGACACCCCGCCCGAACAAGGCACGCTGCTGTAGCGCGCCGCTCCATCCGCTGTGAGGTGGTCGCGCATAGCCGCGCTGTCGGTTTCCGGGCCGCGGATTGCGGTGCGGGATCGCCGCCTAGACGCCCACTTCGGGGCCAAGGCACAGCATCGGCTCGTCGCTTTGCTGCGCCTCATACAGCTCGGTCCCGCCCGGCTGGTCCTGGAACAGCGCCGTCAGCCCGTTGCCGTTGCGCACGAACGACCAGCATTGCGGGTCTTCGCGGTCTTCGTACAGAAAACAGATCAGCCCCTGGTCCTCGTACCAATAGCC
>JAHDCH010000038.1:10872-12169 GCA_020629995.1 Pseudaestuariivita sp.
CCCTTGCGGCGGTGCGGCTCAGCTCCAGCGGGCCGCGCGCGGGTCCATCACCTTGCGCCAGCGCGCGGGCCACAGGGCCAGCGTGGCCATCACCGGCAGCGCGTAAGGCAGCATCGGCATGTCCTCGTCGATCCTCAGCTCGGCATAGCCGCGCGCGGGATGGGCGTGGTGATCGGAATGGCGCGGCGCGTTCATCATCAGCGCTGCGGACGCCACATGCGGCGCATTCCACGAATGGCGCGGCCCCACAGGCTCCAGCTTGCCGCTGTCTTTCGTCCGGCGGCTCAGCCCGTAATGCTGCACGTAATCGGACATCAGCAGCTGCACCTGCGCATAGGCCGCCAGCAGGATCAGCGCCAGCACCCCCCTGGTCCCGGCCAGCGCATAGGCGCCCGCGATCACCGCCGCCGCTCCGCCCAGATAGACGACATACGGATGCACGCCCTTGTGCCCCGCCTTGCGGCGCAGCTCGGTCTCGGCGCGCCAACCTTGCGCAAATCCGCCCAGCCAGGCGCGCAGCGCATAGGCGTAAAAGCTCTCGCCCTTCCGCGCCGTCGCCGGGTCTCGATCCGATCCCACGTGGATGTGGTGCACCCGCACATGGGCCGACGTGTGATGGCCATACAGCAGCGAGATATAGACCCACATCCCCAGCCGCCGCAGCCCGCGCGCCGGCTTGTGGATCAGCTCGTGCGCGTTCGAATTGCTGACCTGCCCGAAAAACAGCCCCAGCGCGATGTACAGCGCCCCTTGCGACACCCAGCCCAGCCCGGTTCCGCCGGTCAGCGCCCAGATGCCAACCGCGAGCAGCGGAAAATGCATCACCCCCAGCGCCGCCGACAGCCAGGGCGCGGCCGGAAACTCGACCCCGTCCGCCACCGGCTCCACCGCGATCACCTCGTCCAGCGCCGCCACCAGTGCGGTCATGTAGACCAGCGCCGCCGCCGCCCACAGACCGCCATAGGTGGCGGCCAGGAACAGCAGGCAGACAGGCGTCAGCGTGGCAAGGGCAAAGCGGGAAATGATCGGTCTCCGGGTCATGGCTTCTGCGCTAAGCCGGATATATTAACGTTTTCGCTCTCGAAACGGCGTTTTTGTGTCAGGTTTTGGTAAAATCGTCGCATCCCGCCGGATCGGGTCGCTGCTTGGCGGGCGGTCGGCAAAGCCTTGCCGATGATGCCCCCATGACCGATCTCGCGCCTCAATCGCTTGCCCTCTGGGCCGTCGCCCTTGGGGCCGCCTGCGCCTATCCCGCGCTGCGCCAGCCTTCGGCCCTTGCGACGGCGGTCAAGACAGG
>JAHDCH010000038.1:12269-14874 GCA_020629995.1 Pseudaestuariivita sp.
GTCGTCAGCGGTTGGAATAGACCGCGCAGGTGCATCCCGCCCGGCGCAGCTGAATGCAGTAGCGGTCCGCCTTGCCCCGGTCGTTGAACCCGATCCTTGCCATCACATAGGCCGGTTTGCCGCGCACCCGGTTCCTGACCTTTACAAAGTCCGGCTTTTTCTTGGCCGTCAGGCCGCGGCAGGCGGCGGTGGCGCGGGTGTAGGCGGCCTTGGACTTGGCCTCGGTCGTGCCCCAGGCCACCTGCACACCCCATTTGGGCAGGCGCGGCTCGGGCGGGGTGATGCGCAGCTTGCTCAGGTTGCGGTTCCGCGCCAGGTCATAGCAGGCCGGCTGGAACGGTTTGGTCTTGGACAGGCGCAGATCGATGGTCTTGGGCGGCGTGTCGCGCCAGGTCTCGGCGCTGAGGCCGGTGATGATCTGCACATAGTTGATCGTCTCGCGCGCCAGCCCGCCGCCGTTCAGCAGCCCTTCGGCGCGCCGCTCACCGCCGTTATAGCCCACCGCCGCCAGCCCCATGTTGCCGTACTTGCGCTGCATCTCGCCCAGGTATTCGGCCGAATGCTCCAGCGCTTCGGCGGGGTTGTAGGGGTCCTTCAGCCCCCTCAGGTTCGCCGTGGACCGGATGAACTGCGCGATCCCCATCGCGTTGGCGGGGCTCAGCGCGTTGGGGTCAAACCGGCTTTCCTGCCAGATCAGCCGCGCGAAAAATCCGGTGTCCAGCCGGTGTCTGCGGGCATAGAATTCGATCGCCTGGCAGGTGTCGTGCACAAAATGGGCGGGCCGGATGCACTGCACGTGATCCCATTCGCCACTGGCGCACCAGCCCGTCCGGGGGTCCGCCGCCGCCCATCCGGGCAGCCACAGCAGCAAAATCAGCAAACCTGCGCGCATGCCTCTTCTCTTTATCATTTTGATGAACAGGTTTAGGGGAAAATGAACCCTCGTGTAAGGCCCGGCCCCCATGTCCTTTTTCGGCAAGCTCAAGAACCGCCTGTTCAAATCCTCCTCCAAGCTCGAGGAGGGGCTGGATGCCATCGTCCAGGACGGTGGCACCGAAGAAGAGCTGCCGCCAGAAGACACCGTCGCCGCGCCCGCGCCCGATCCGGACCCCGCGCCGACACCTCAGGCCGACCCCAAGTCCGTGGCCCAGGATCCCGATCCTGCGCCTCAACCCGACCCTGAGCCTGTGCCCCAGGATCCCGGCCCTGCGCCCGAGCTCGAAATCACGCCCGAGGACATCACAGCCGACGCCATCCGCGCCGAGGATGTGACACCCGTCACAGCTCCCGAACCCGAACCCGAGCCAACCGTCGCTCCCGAACCCATCCAATCGTCCGCACTCACCCCGGAAACATCACCCGAACCGGAACCAGCACCCGAACCTGCACCCACACCCGAACCTGCACCCACACCCGCCCCGGAACCCGCACCCACACCGGCACCCGAGCCAGAACCAGACCCTGCGCCAGAACCAGAACCGGCCCCTCAGCCCGCACCTGAACCTCAGCCCGCACCGGCCCCTGCACGCCCCGCGGCCTCGGCTGCGCCCGACGCCCTTGTGGCTGAAGCCTCCTCCGAACCCGCACCCGCCAAACCGGGTTTCTTCGGCCGGCTCATGGGCCGCTCGGCCCCCAAACAGGTCATCCGGCGCGAGCTGGACGATGACATGCTCGAGGCTCTCGAAGAGCTCCTGATCACCGCCGACATGGGCGTCGACACCGCCCTTCGTGTCACCGCCAACATGGCCGAAGGCCGCATGGGCAAGCGCCTCTCCACGGACGAAATCAAAGGCCTCCTGGCCTCCGAGATCGCCCGCATCATGGAACCTGTGGCCAAGCCTCTCCCGCTTTATGCCCAGAAACCCCAGGTGGTCCTGGTGGTCGGCGTCAACGGCTCGGGCAAGACCACCACCATCGGCAAACTCGCCTCCCAGTTCCGCTCGGCCGGCAAAAAGGTGGTCATCGCTGCCGGTGATACCTTCCGTGCCGCCGCCGTCGAACAGCTTCAGGTCTGGGGCGACCGTGCCGGCGTCCCCGTCCTCACCGCGCCCGAAGGCTCCGACCCTGCCTCCCTGGCCTTCGACGCCATGGCCCAGGCCAAGGCGGACGGCGCCGACCTTCTGATGATCGACACCGCCGGCCGCCTTCAAAACCGCTCTGACCTTATGGAAGAGCTGTCCAAGATCGTCCGCGTCATCCGCAAACAGGACCCCGATGCCCCCCACAACACCCTGCTGGTGCTCGATGCCACCACCGGCCAGAACGCCCTCTCTCAGGTCGACACCTTCCAGAAACTCGCGGATGTCTCGGGCCTTGTGATGACCAAGCTCGATGGCACCGCCCGCGGCGGCATCCTCGTGGCCCTTGCCGACAAATTCGGCCTTCCCATCCATGCCATCGGGGTGGGCGAAAAGATCGATGATCTCGCCCCCTTCGACCCCGAGGATTTCGCCGCCGCCCTTACCGGGCACGACCTGAGCTGATGCGCGGCCCGTCCCCCTTCTTCTGGCCTCAAATATCCCGGGGGTCCGGGGGCTGGCCCCCGGAACTCTTGCCATTTCCGAGCTGATCCTCTCAAGGCACGCCGGCCGGCCACCGGGCTGCC
>JAHDCH010000039.1:0-2649 GCA_020629995.1 Pseudaestuariivita sp.
ATGACGCGGACGCGGGCGACGGAACGGATACGGACACGGGTGCCGGTGCTGACGCGGGTACGGACGCGGATGCCGGTACGGATACGGATACAGACACCGGCGCGGGCACCGACACTGACGCTGGCACGGAGGGTGGCGACACCGGGACGGACGCGGGTACAGATACAGGGGCGGACGCGGGTGGCGACACTGGAGCGGACACTGGAACTGACACCGGCACCGGAACTGACACTGACACTGGCACTGACACTGGCACCGAAACGGACACCGGCACCGACGCCGGGACAGACACGGGGACAGACACCGGCACCGGTGAAGAGACAGGTGGCACCGAGGACACGGCAGCGACCGCGCTGCCCGATCCCGCATCAGCCGAGAACCAGAGCTTTACCGGATCGGACACAGAGAGTGACACGGCCACCGGTGGCAGCGGCGACGACATGCTGGACGGCCGCGGCGGAGATGACAGCCTGATCGGCAACGCCGGCGCGGACACGCTGACCGGCGGAGAGGGCTCGGACCTGCTTCGGGGCGGGGGAGATGCCGGTGACGATGCTGCGGCGGACGTGCTGGATGGCGGCGCGGGCGACGACACGCTGGTGATGGGCGACGATGACCGTCTGACCGGCGGGATCGGGCTTGATACCTTCCTGATCGACGGATCGGGAACGATCACCGACTTTGACCTGGCCGACGATCTGTTGGTGATGGAATTCACCGGGTCGACCGCGCCGGAGCTGGTGTCGCAGGAAGAGACGACGTCGGGGATCAGGCTGGCCTTCTCCAACGGAGAGAGCGTCATGCTGGATGGTCTGTCGGGCGAGTTTCCGACCAATCGCCTGTTGATCGTCGAGGCTGGCGGCACCTGACACCTGGATGCGAACTGCGCGCCGGGGTGACCGGCGCGCCGAGTGCTTGACCCCGGGCGCTGTCCCAAGCCTTATGGCGCGGAACAGCAAACGGGGGAGGGTGCGTCATGCCGGTGATCGAGGTCAGCAGGATCGAAGAGGTGACGCGCGCGGCGCTGGCCCGGCACGGTGCGGGCGAAGCGGCAGCGCGGCTGGTGGCAAAGGCGGTGGCCGAGGCGGAAAGCTATGGCAACCGTATTTGCGGATTGTACTATCTGGAAAGCTATTGCGTGCAGCTGGGAACGGGCCGGGTGCTGGGCGATGTGGTCCCCGAAGTGACGCGGCCAAGGCCCGGAATGGTGCGGGTGGATGCAAGGTTTGGCTTTGCGCAGGTCGCGTTTGACGCAGGCTTGCCCGAGGCGATTGCGGCAGCGCGCGAGAACGGCGTCGCGGCGCTGGCCGTGGGGCATGCGCATACCTGCACGGCGCTGGGCTTTTTCACCCGTCAGATCGCCGAGGCGGGCCTGATCGGATACGGAGCAACGAACGCAACGCCAATTGTCGCGCCTCCGGGGGGCAAGCGGAGGGTGATCGGCACGAACCCGATGGCCTTTTCGGTGCCGGGCCGCCGGGGCGGCGTCGCGCTGCATCTGGACCAGTCCACCAGCGCAGTGGCGCTGGGCAAGATCACCATGGCCAAGGCGGCGGGCGAGAGCATTCCCGAAGGCTGGGCTGTTGACGCAGAAGGCCGCCCCACAACGGACCCGGACGCGGCGCTGAAGGGGGCCTTGGTGTCGTCTGGCGGGGCCAAGGGCTGGGGAATCGGGCTGATGGTCGAGCTGCTTGCGGCGGGGCTGACGGGCAGCCTGGCCAGCGTGGATGTCGCGCCGCTGAAAGCGCCCGAGGGGCCGCATCACGATCTGGGCCAGTATTACCTGTTGATCGATCCGGGTGCCGAGGGAGGCGCGTTCTTTGACCGGCTGGAGCAGGTGGCGGAGGTCATTGCCAGCGATCCGGGCGCAAGGATGCCGGGACAGGGCAAAGAGGCGATGGCGGAGGTGGACGTGCCGGATGCCGTCTGGGCGCAAACGCTGGAGCTGGCGGGCTGAGGGGCCCGCTCATCGGCCCTGACAGGCCGCCTCGCGTGGTGCGGAGCGGCTGGCTACCCCTGCTGGGTCAGCCACACGCCAAAGGCCATCACGGCGATGCCGCTGGCACGGGCCAGCGAAAGAGGTGAGACCGCAGCGCCGAACAGGCCGAAATGGTCAATGGCCGCCGCGCTGATCAACTGACCCAGAAGGACAAAGAACACAGCGTTACCGACGCCAAAATGCGGCGCGATATAGGTGATCGACAGAACGTAGAACGCGATCAGCGCCCCGGCCAGCAACAGGTGCCGCGGCGCGCCCGCAGCCTGAGCCAGAGCACGAGGGCCGGTCAGGAGCGCCACCGCGAGCGTCACACAGAGCGCCACAACAAACAGGATCAGCGCCGCCGCGGCAGGTGAGCCCATATGCCGCCCCAGAGCCGCATTCAGAGCGGCCAGGATCGGGATGCCAAGACCGGCAAGCAGCATGGTGGCGGCAAAAAGCGGCATGGGCGGCCTCCTGGATCAGATGCTGAGGGCAAGCGTGCGGCTGATTTCGATCAGCGATTTGCCGCTTTCGTCACGCCAGCTGTTGAAAGCGGCCTGCACCGCGGCCATTGCACGCTTGGACGTCGGAGGCTTGTCGATCACGCCGGATGCGATCAGACGGGCGACCACATCACGCGACAGGATGTAGCCGTCACGCGCCAGAAA
>JAHDCH010000039.1:2749-10986 GCA_020629995.1 Pseudaestuariivita sp.
TTCCAGTTGAAGCCGGCCTGGAACACCGATTTGGTGAATTGCGCGAGCCAGCGATCCTCGGGCAGGGCGGCCAGTTCGGCGGCAGAGCGCGGGCCATTGCCGATCTTGTCGGGCAAAGCGTCGCCATGGCGGCTGCGGGCGATGGCCTCGATGTCTGCGAACGGGGTCATGGTTTTCCTCCGTTGACAAAGGTGGCGTCCCTTGGCCTGTTTGCCAAGTCATTTCAAGCTGCCGCGCCGGACCGCGGGCGCGGCGTTTTCAACCAACGGAATTTGCCCCATGTTCAGATGGATCCCCCTGATTTTGCTGATGGGCCTGATGGCCCTGCCGATGGTCGCGCTGGCGCAGGACAGCGACCAGCCCAGTTCGACAATCGAAGTGGAGGACAGCGCCGAGGCCGACGCGGCCATCGCGGTGCGCATCCGCAACATCCTGGCCGAACTGGAAGGATACGAGGACGTGACGGTGACGGTGTCGTCCGGGATCGTGACCTTGCGCGGCACAACGCTGGACGCGGCCAAGGCCGATGCGCTGAACGATCTGGTGGCGCGCGTGGCGGGCGTGGTGGCGATCAAGAACGAGGTGACGGAAACCACCGACGTGGTCGAAAGGCTGAACCCCGCGGTCGAGAGGTTCATGAGCCGGATGACGCAGGCGCTGGCCTTTCTGCCGCTGCTCAGCATCGCGGCGCTGGCCTTTCTGGTGGTGGTGCTGATCGGCTTTTTCATCGCGCGGCGCAAACAGCCATGGGACCGGCTGGCGCCCAATGCCTTTATCGCCGACATCTACCGGACGCTGATCCGGCTGGGGTTCGTGATCGGGGGGCTGGTGGTGGCGCTGGATATCCTGAATGCCACGGCGCTGCTGAGCACCATCCTTGGCGCGGCGGGGATCATCGGCCTGGCGCTTGGCTTTGCGGTGAAGGACACGGTCGAGAATTTCATCGCCTCGATCATGTTGTCGATCCGCCAGCCGTTCCGCCCCAATGACACGATCGAGATTGGCGGAGACATGGGCAACGTGATCCGCCTGACCAACCGGGCGACGATTCTTCTGTCGTTTGACGGCAACCACATACGCATCCCCAACGCGACCGTCTTCAAAAGCCGGATCGTGAACTATTCGCGCAACAAGGAGCGCAGGTTCCTGTTCGATCTGGGCATCGCGCCGGGCGCCGATCTGGCCCGCGCGAAGGAGGTCGCGCTGGCCACGTTGGAAGAGCTGCCGTTCACGCTGATGACACCGGCGGCCAACACCTGGCTGGACAATGTGGGGGACAGCACGGTGACGCTGCGCTGCGTGGCGTGGATCGACCAGCACGAGACCAGTTTTGTCAAAGCGCGCAGCGAGGCGATCCGTCTGGTGATGGGCGCGCTGACCGCAGAAGGAGTCGACATGCCCGAGCCGACCTATCGGCTGGCCATGCAAGGCGCGGGCCTGCCCGGCACCGAGGTGCCGAAGGCCCCAAGCCCGGCCCCCAAAACACCGCCCGAGATCGAAGCGCTGGACGTCGCGGATGTGGACGCGTCGATGGAAAACGAGCTGAACGCCATTGTCGCGGACGAGCGCGAGGAGACGCTGGAGGACGACCTGCTGAAGCGCGACGCCAAGGACGAATAGCCCCCGGGCCGCCGCCAGAAAAAGATGCGCGGAAATCGCCCGAAAGGGGCTTGATCCCCCGCGCGGCGCGTCGTACATCGCGCGTCACGGTTGGGATGTAGCTCAATTGGTAGAGCACCGGTTTTTGGTACCGTAGGTTGTAGGTTCGAGTCCTACCATCCCAGCCAGTTTTCACCGCCAGACAGATACAGGAACAGGCCCTGAGGCCATCAGATGCTGTGGGCCGTGGTCCCGTCGCGTTCGATGGCAAAGGACACTTCGTCGTGTCCGTCGGCCATCAGATCACGCACCGCCTGTTGCTGGCCATCGGGGCAGCACACCATGACATAGGCCGAGATTTTGCCACCGGGCAGTTGCGCATAGGCCCCAAGGGCACGCACCCGCGCAACGATGTCGGTGACATAGTCGTCGACAAACTTGCCCGGCAGGGTCATCTTGAGCCGCTGCTGTTCGCCGATGATCTCGCCCACACGCGCGATATCGCCGGCCAGCAGGGCGGGTTTCAGCTCAAGCCCGATGGATTTGATCTCGTGCAGGTGGTCGAGGCCCTTGTCGAGATGGCTTTCCAGAAGGTTGAGCGAAGGTTTGCTCTTGGCGTGGTGGCCACCGTAGAAAAACAGCATGCTGTGCTGGAACAGCGCGCGCACGTTGTCGTCCAGCACCAGCCGTTCGGGGTGGATGCCTTGGGCATCGTAGGTGATGGCATGGATGTCCCCAAGCGCGCAGATGGCCGGATCGTGATAGCCGGACGCGCCTTCGAGGATTTCGACCTCGATATGCGCGGCGCCTTCGAGCAGCTCTTGCCGGGTCTTTTCGATGCCCTGAAACCGGTACATCGCCCCCAGAAGCCCGACGCAGACCGCGCCCGAGGTGCCCAGCCCCGACTCGCCCGCCAGATCGGTCATCACCACAAGATGCACGGGCCGCTGGGACAATCCGGTGATGGCAAGCGCCTCGCGGATCAGGTCGTTGCGGATGTCGGCATGGTCCAGCACCTTTTCATGCACATCGGTGTACCGCAGGTCAAAGAACCCATCCATGCTGCGCTTGATGATGACGTAGACATGTTTGTCGATGGCCATGCTGACGGTGACGCCGCCGTATTCATGGGCGTAGGACTTGAGATCGGTCAGGCCTCCGGCGAGGGGCAGGCGAAGAGGTGTCTTGGTGACGATCATGTGCGGTCTTCCATCCCTTCGATCTGGCGGACCCGGCGCGCGATGCGCAGGGTGTTGATCTCGGGCGTTGGTTCTGTCCCGCCGAGGTGCAGCCATTCGTCTTCGATCAGGTGGCCGATGGTGGCGCCGTCCGCCAGGGCGTCCTGAAGGTTGGGCATGATGCGGTATTCCACCTCGCGGCGGCCTGTCATGCGCTGAACGATGTCCTGCGAGAATTTCCAGAAGCCGATGTCGACGTAGTCGCTGTCGCCTTCCCAGGCGCGGGTCACCCGGTCGCCGTCAACAGAGACGCGGATCTTGGCATGGGCGGGGTCCGTGTCGGAGGCGAGGCTCATCACGATGGGTGCCTCGTGCGACAGGATGGCCGAGAATTGCGCGGGCTTGATATAGCTGTCGGCCAGCCAGACAACGCAAGGCCCCGAAAGACCTGCCTTTTGATAGGCGGTCAGGATCGCGTGGCCGGTGCCAAGGGCCTCGTCCTGCACGACGTAGTTGATCGCCAGCCCATTGTAGCTGTCGCCAAAGTAGGACTGGATCTGTTCGCGGTAATGCCCGACCACCAGCGTCAGGCTGGAGGCAGAGACGTCAATGCCGCTGCGCGTCAGGTTGCGGATGCTGAGTTCGAGAAACGGATTGAGGCCGATGGGGTACATGCATTTCTGCAGGTAGCTGCCGAGGGTGCCGAAACGGCTGCCTTTGCCGGCGGCGAGACAGATCAGGTTCATGTGAAAAGGTCTTTGCAGTTGCGTGGTTGCGAAAGGTGCCCGCGCGGCCAGACGCCCAAGCGAGTCGCGTTATATCTGCTGAGGATGGTGGCGGCGAGTCGGGATCGGGGCAAGCCGCGACGTTTGACAGGATGCCGCCCCTGTGGTCTCTCTGCGCAGACACAGACATGGGACGCGGGGGGAGACGCGGATGGCGGGAGGCCAGGTGATCCGGGATGTCGAGGCCCGAAGGTTCTGTTTGCCGCTGGACGAGGTGCTGAGCGACGCAAAGCACGGGGATCACACGCATTTCGAGCTGATCACGGCGACCGTCACGCTGGAGGATGGCAGCCAGGGCACAGGCTATACCTACACGGGCGGCAAGGGCGGCCACGCGATCAAGGCGATGATCGATCACGATCTGGCGCCGTTCCTCAGGGGGCAGGACGCGGGCGATATCAGGGCGCTTTACGACGCGATGCAATGGCACGTGCATTACGTGGCCCGCGGCGGGATCGCGTCCTTTGCGATTTCGGCGGTCGACATCGCGCTGTGGGATCTGAAAGGGCACCGGGAGGGGCAAAGCCTCGCTAAGATGGCCGGAGGGGCAAGCGACCGCTGCCGCGCCTATGCGGGGGGGATCGATCTGAACTTTGCGCTGCCCAAGCTGCTGGCGTCGATCGAGGGCTATCTGGAGCGCGGCCACAACGGGGTGAAGATCAAGATCGGTCAGCCCGAACTGGCGCAGGACGTCGCCCGCATCAAGGCCGTGCGCGATCTGGTCGGACCAGACATCGCCTTTGCCGTGGATGCCAATTACGGGTTCACGGTCGATCAGGCCATCGAGGCCGCACGCGCGTTTGAACCCTTTGACCTGCTGTGGTTCGAAGAGCCGACGATCCCGGACGATTACAAGGGTTTTGGCCGCATTGCCCGGGAAACCGGCATCCCGCTGGCCATGGGGGAAAACCTGCACACGATCCATGAATTCGAATACGCGTTTGCAGACGCAGGCCTGTCGTTCATCCAGCCGGACGCAAGCAATTGCGGAGGCATCACCGGATGGCTGGAGGTGGCCGAGTTGGCCGCCCGGCACGGGATCCCGGTGTGCAGCCACGGGATGCAGGAGCTGCACGTCAGCCTGATGGCCTCGCAAAGCCACGCGGGATGGATGGAGGTGCATTCCTTCCCGATCGACAGATACACGACCCGGCCATTGGTGATCGCCGATCACATGGCCGTCGCCCCAGCGGACCAGCCCGGAACGGGCGTGATCTTTGACTGGGACAGATTGACCGCCACCCACGAGGACCTTTGACATGGCCGACACGCAGACCGCCGCGATCTATCGCGGGAACAAGACATTCGAAGTGACGCAGGTTCCCGCCGCAAGGCCCGGTCCGGGCGAGGTGGGCGTGCGGGTCGCCTATTGCGGCATCTGCGGAACGGACATGCACGTGTTCCACGGCAACATGGATGCCCGCGTCGGGTTCGAAAGGATCATCGGCCACGAGATGTCGGGCACCGTGGACGCAGTGGGCGAGGGTGTCAGCGGCTTTGCTCCGGGCGAAAAGGTGGTGGTGCGGCCGCTGGACCCGGATCTGACCTGTCCGGCCAGCAAGGCCGGCTATCCGCACATCAGCCACAATCTCAAGTTCCTCGGCCTCGACACAAATGGCGCGATGCAGGAGGTCTGGGTGGTGCCGGCGCACACGCTACACAAGCTGCCGGACGACATCCGCATGGATCACGCAGCGCTGATCGAGCCGGTTGCGGTGGCGTGCCACGACGTGCGGCTGGCCGAGCTGCAGGCGGGCGAGGACGTGGTCGTGATCGGAGGCGGGCCGATTGGTGTGCTCGTGGCGATGGTGGCGCGGGATGCGGGCGGCAAGGTTGTCTTGTCCGAAGTGAACCCGCACCGTCTGGCCATCGCGCAAAAGCTGGGGTTCGAGACGGTGAACCCGGCCGAGGTTGACCTGAAGGCCGAGATCGACACACGCACCGGGGGCAAGGGCGCGGATGTGGTCTTTGAAGTGTCGGGCACGCAGCCGGGGGTCGACGCGATGACGGCGGTGGCGGCGACGCGGGCGCGCATCGTGATGGTGGCGATCCATGCGCAAAAGCCGCTGATCGACCTGTTCCAGTTCTTTTGGCGCGAGCTGAAGCTGATCGGGGCGCGGGTCTACGAACCCGAGGATTACGAAAAGGCGATCGGCATTATCGTATCGGGCGGAGTGGACGCGGAGACGGTGATCACCGACATCGCGCCGCTCGAGGACATCCAGAAGGCGTTCGAAGAGCTGGACCGGTCGCCCACGGCGCTGAAGAGCCTGATCAAGGTGGGGGGCTGAGCCATGGACATGTTTGATCTGAGCGGCAAGGTGGCGCTGGTCACAGGCGCCAAGCGCGGCATCGGGCGCGGCATGGCCGAAGCGCTGGCGGCAGCGGGCGCAGACATCATCGGGGTCAGCGCCACGCTCGAGACCGAAGGGTCGGAAGTTGGCGCGGCGGTCGAGGCCCTGGGGCGCAGGTTCACCGGGCACCGGTGCGATTTCAGCGACCGCGCGGCGCTGCACGCCTTTGCCAAGGGGCTGGACGTGGTGCCCGACATTCTGGTGAACAACGCGGGCACGATCAAACGCACCCCGGCGGCAGAGCACCCCGACGAGATGTGGGACGAAGTGATCGAGACGAACCTGAATGCGCAATTCGTGCTGTCGCGCGAGATCGGCGCCAAGATGGTGGCGCGGGGATCGGGCAAGATCATCTTTACCGCGTCGCTGCTGACGTTTCAGGGCGGGATCACGGTGCCGGGGTACGCCGCGTCAAAAGGCGGGATCGGGCAGCTGACCAAGGCGTTGGCCAATGAATGGGCCGGGCAGGGCGTGAACGTGAATGCCATCGCGCCCGGCTACATCGCCACCGACAACACCGAAGCCCTGCGCAACGACCCCGAGCGCGCGGCGTCGATCCTGGGGCGCATTCCGGCGGGCCGCTGGGGCGAGCCCGCGGATTTTGCCGGTCCGGTCGTGTTCCTTGCGTCGGATGCGGCAAGGTACGTCCACGGTGAAATCCTGACCGTCGATGGCGGCTGGATGGGGCGCTGATCGCCCATTGCGGCAGGGTGGGCAGGCAAGCCCGCCCTATTGTGCGTAGCGGGCAGCCTCGTCCGCGCGCCCCGCGGCGGACAGAAGGCCCGAAAGAGCCTTGCGATTGCCGAGCGCCCGGGGTTCGATCCCGAGCGCGGTGAAGTAGGCCTCGATGGCGGCGCCGGTCTCGCCCGTCGCAGCTTCGATCCGGGCAAGAAGGGTCCAGGCTTTCCAGCTGGTCGGTTCCTGCGCCAGAAGCTGCCGCAGCAGCGCGGCGGCGGCGACAAAGTCGCGTTCCTGGGCGTAGATCGAGGCGAGGTTCATCATCGGTGTGGTCATGCGCGGCTGCGCGGCGATCAGGTTGCGCAGCATCGCCTTGCCTTCCTCTCGCGCGCCGGAGGCATAGCGCACGAGCGCGGCGTTCGCGGTCACGTCGGGCACGCCCGGCGCGCGCTGCAGCAGCTGAGAAGCGATCTCGCCCGCCTTGTCATATCGACCCTGCTGCACAAGCGTCTTGAGCGCCAGAAGCCAGGGTTCGTAGTCGGTTGCGCCGCGAGAGGACAGATTGGCGATCAGAGCATCGGTCGCAGCGGGCTGCCCCTTGCCATCATAGGTGAGGATCGCGGACAGGACATAGCTTTGCTTGTCCGGCTCGGTCAGGCCCGGAGCGGGTTCGAACAGATCGACGGACCGAACGGAGGGCACGTGTTTCGGCACCCGCGCAGTCAGATCGCCGGGGCCGGGGTCGCGGGTGATGAGGTGGTCAGTCATGGTGACCTCGATCACGTCCTCGGTGCGGCGGCGGGGCATGTGGCAGGTTGTGCAATCGGCGGTGTCCTCGATCGCCGGGTGCGCATCGCCCGAAGCCATCTGTGGCAGGCCGGCGGCATCGGTGTCATGGCAGGTCAGGCACTTGGTCTTGTAATACGCAGCGCGGTCGGCGGCGGGCACCTTGCCATGCGGGTTGTGGCAGGTGGTGCAGCCCAAGGCGCCCTCGCTTTCGACAAAGCAGGCGGATTGTTCCAGCCGGTAGGGGTGGTGGTTGATGTCGAACCGGTCGGATTTGGCGCGGTCGCCGTCCTGGAATTCCATGTTGAGGAAATGATCCGACAGGCGGTCGCCGGGGCGGAAGCTGTAGAAGCCGGTGCCGTGCCGGTTCAGCCCCTGGATGGTGATCGCAGGTTGCAGGTGGCACGAGGCGCAAAGATCGCGCTGGCGGTCCTGAGGGAAATCGGCGGGGTTGAGGATCGCGGCAACGCTTTGGGCGACGGGTGCACGGTCGACCAGAGCAAGGCGCACATGCTCGGCGCCCGGGCCATGGCAGCGCTGGCACCCGATGCCGCCGGGCAGGTCGGCGGGAAAGAGGTTCGGATGGCCCGAGCGGTCGGCCCCCACGGGCACCTCGGCATAGGCATTGTGGCAGGTCATGCAATTGCGCTGCACGGGGCGCGACAGCTCGGGCTGGTTTGCGTCTTCATAGCCCGGAGGCATGCCCCAGCTTTGCTGCTTGGTGTACCAGGCGATGGGCAGCTGGATCAGCTTGCCGCTGGGTTCGCGCAGGATGTAGACGCGGGCATGGTTGCCCGAGCCCATGACCCAGTCGACGGGCGTTTCAAACAGGTCGAGCCGCGTGCCGTCGGGCGCCA
>JAHDCH010000039.1:11086-14798 GCA_020629995.1 Pseudaestuariivita sp.
CAGCGGCGCAACGGGTCAAATCACGATCAGGTGAACCTGCGGCATAGTGTCAGGATCGGGGGTCGGGATACACGCGTGGATGGGGTTGGTGAGGTGGGGCTCGTGCATAGGTGGAAATTGGATGCAAAACCGGGCGCAACCAGCTGTATTTGCACTGGTTCTGGAAACAGTGTGTCCAGACGGTTGGGGTTTCGTTGCCCCATTCCTGCCGTATTTTGGGCGCAGTTTTAACACTTCGTAAACCGTGAGCGATGGTGCCCGTATGACGATTGGCAATCCCGCAGATGGCGACAGCGTGGAAATCCGCTGTCCTTTTCTGCTGCAGTTGAACGATATGCCGCGTCTGACCGAGGCACGCTATGCCGATGGTCTGGGCGAGATCTATCAGACGTCCGACCCGGCAGAGGTTGCACAGACGATCTTTGATCAGGACGGAGAGGTGCCGAACACGGCAAATCTGTCGGCGCTGTTCACCACCTGGGGTCAGTTCCTGGATCACGACCTGAGCCTGACGCCCGAGGCCGAGCACGAGTTCATGGATGACGGGCTGGGGCACGACATCGGCCGGTCGGATTATGCCGAAGGGTCGGGGATCGACGGGCCGCGCGTGTACCAGAACGCGATCAGCTGGCAGATCGATGCCAACAACGTCTATGGCTCGAACGACGGGCGCGTGGCGGATGTGCGCAGCTTTGAGGGCGGCCAGCTGCGGGTGACCGAAGACCCGACCTCGGACCGCGATCTGCTGCCACGCGCCACGTCCGAGACGTTGATGGCCGGAGACATCGACAGCGACGATCCGGTGTTCCTGGCGGGTGACGTGCGCGCCAACGAAAACCCGAACCTGCTGTCGATGCACACCCTGTGGGTGCGAGAGCACAATTACTGGGCCGAGCGTCTGGCCGAAGAGCATCCCGACTGGGATGACGAGCAGCTGTTCCAGGCCGCCCGCCAGATCGTCGAATACGAGATGCAGCAGATCACCTACAACGAGTGGCTGCCGCATCTGATCGGCAACGTGTTGCCCGAGACCGGCAGCATCACCCACGATGCATCGGTGAACGGAGAAGTGGCGCTGGAATTCTCGACCGCGGCGTTCCGGTTCGGGCATACGATGGTGTCATCGCAGCTGGAGCGTCTGAACGACGACGGCACGGTGGCCGAAGGCGGGCATCTGGGGCTGATGGAGGCGTTCTTTAACCACCATCCGGTGTCGCAGGGCGGAATAGATGCGCTGTTCCGAGGCATGACGGGGCAGCTGGCGCAGGAGCTGGACACGCAGGTCATCGACGATCTGAACTTTTTCCTGGCCACGCCGGATGGGGTGAGCGGGTTCAGCCTGGTGGCGCTCAACCTGATGCGGGCGGGCGATCACGGGATCGACAGCTACGTCAACGTGCGCGCAGACCTGATCGGCGACATCGACCCCGAGACGCTGGACCCGCTGGATTTCAGCATCATCACCAGCGACACCGAGCTGCAGGCGCAGCTGGCCAGCGTGTATGACACTGTGTTTGACGTGGACCTGTGGGTTGGCGGGCTGGCAGAGGATGCCATCGAGGGCACCCAGATGGGTCCGCTCTTCACGCATATCGTCTCGGAGCAGTTTCTGCGCACGGCACAAGGCGACGAGACGTTTGGCCAGCTGGATCCGGCGCTGGGCGAGGCGATCATCGCGGAAGTGCAGGCCAGCACCTTTGCTGACATCATCCTGCGCAACACCGACATCGACTACATTCAGGATGACCCGTTCGTGGCCATCGACCGCCAGCTGGAAGAGGTGGACAGCATCCCCGGCTCGAGCGCCGATGACACGATCGAGATGCTGCTGCAGACCGTGGCCACGGACGTCCACCTTCTGGAGGGGGCAGACGCCCTTGCCATGCGCGGGGGCAGCCGGATCGAGGGCGAGCTGGACCTTGGCGCGGGCGACGACACGCTGGACATGTCGTCGGGGCTGATCGAGGGCGACGTGATCGGCGGCGAAGGCGACGACGAGCTGCTGCTGTCCAAGACCGCGGATGCGGGCGGAGACGTTCTGGGCGGGGCCGGCGACGACCGGATCGTGCTGTCGAACCAGGCGGATGCGCTGGATGACGTGCACGGCGGCGCGGGCGACGATTACATCGCGCTGGAAGGCGTGGCCGAGGTGCGCGACTGGGTGTCATCGGGCGAAGGCAACGACACGATCGAAATTGGCGCAAGGACCAGCGTCGCGGGCATCGACGCAGGCATGGGCGCAGACGTGGTGCGGATCGAAGCGGGCGCAGAGGTCACCCACGTGTCCGGAGGGGACGACCCGGACGAGGCGGCGGATATGGACCGGCTCGAGATTTCGGGCGCGCACAGGGTCGAGTTCGAAGAAGGCTCGACCACGGCGGGGCGCGTCGTGTTTCTGGACGAGACGGGCGAAGAGAGCGGCAGTTTCACGTTCGAAGAGTTCGAAGCCGTGGCCTGTTTCACGGTGGGCACGCTGGTTGTCACGGCGCGCGGCAAGGAGCGGATCGAAACGCTGCAACCGGGCGACCGGGTGCTGACGCTGGATGCGGGCCTGCAGGAGGTGCGCTGGATCGGGCGGCGCGTGGTGCCGGCGGTGGGGCGGATGGCGCCGATCCGCATCAAAGCAGGCGCGCTGGGCAATTCGCGGGACCTGCTGGTGTCGCCGCAGCACAGGATGCTGCTGACCTCGGCGCAGGCCGAGCTGTATTTCGGAACCGAAGCGGTTCTGGCCCCGGCCAAGGCGCTGATCAACGACGCCACGATTCGCCGCGAGGAAGGCGGAGAGGTCGAATACATCCACGTGCTGACCGACAGTCACCAGATCCTGCTGGCCGAGGGCATTCCGTCCGAAAGCTTTCACCCCGGGGCGGTGTTTCTGGACGCAGCGAGCGAGGAGACGCGCGCCGAGCTGCTTGCGCTGTTCCCCGAGCTGGAACTGGACGCAAGCGCCTACGGTCCGGCCGCAAAGGCAAGCCTGAGTGTGCAGGAGGCCAGGTTGCTGGCTCCCGAAGCGCCGCGCAAGGGCCGTTGCCCGTTTGGCCACGGCTGACGCGGCAAAGGCTTGGCGGCAGTCCCGGCGCGGCCTAGGCTGCGCGCATGGTGCGCAGCGCGATCGACGATCTATACCATTGGGCCAGCACAACGCCGGAGGCACCGGCGGTGGCGCTGGGTGCGTTTGCGTATTGGAGCCATGCCGAATTGGCAGGGCGGGTGTCGCGTCTGGGCGCGGCGCTTGCAGAAAGGGGCGCGGGGCCGGGGCAGCGGGTGGCGCTGCTGGCGGAAAATCACCCGCTGTATTTCGAAGCGCTGCTGGCGATCTGGCACTGCGGCGCGGCGGCGGTGCCGATAAACGCGCGACTGACAGAGCCTGAGACCAGCTGGATCATCAGCCATGCCGAAGCGCGGATGGTCATCGTATCGGAAGCGCTTACGCGGCAGGCCGCGGCCACGGGCCAGGAACGGCTGACGCTGGGAGATGCCGAATGGCAGCGCATGGCGCAGGACACACCGCTGAGCGCTCCGGCGCAGGTCGGGGCCGGCGATCTGGCGTGGCTGTTCTATACGTCGGGCACAACGGGCCGGCCCAAGGGGGCGATGATCACGCACGGCAATCTGGACGCCATGTGCCAGGGATATTTCGGGTCGGTCGACCCGGTCGGGCCGTGGCCGGCGATCCTGCATCCCGCGCCGCTGAGCCACGGGTCGGGATTGT
>JAHDCH010000040.1 GCA_020629995.1 Pseudaestuariivita sp.
GTCCAGTCGTCGGACAGAACCTTGGTCTCGGGACGACCAAGGTTCACCATCGGCTCGATGGTAAAGAACATGCCCGGCTCCAGCACTGCGCCCGTGCCCGCGCGGCCGTAGTGCAGCACGTTCGGCGGCGCGTGAAACACGCGGCCCAGCCCGTGCCCGCAGAAATCCCGCACCACGCTCATCCGGTGGCCTTCGGCATAGGTCTGGATCGCATGGCCGATGTCTCCGAACGTGTTGCCCGGTTTCACCGCTTCGATCCCCAGCATCAGGCTGTCGTGGGTCACCTGCAGCAGCCGCTCTGCCTTGCGGCTCAGCTTGCCCGCCACGTACATGCGGCTGGTGTCACCGTACCAGCCATCCACGATCACCGTGACGTCGATGTTCAGGATGTCGCCTTCCTTCAGCACCTTGGCGCCGGGGATGCCGTGGCACACCACGTGGTTCACGCTGATGCAGCTGGCGTGCTGATACCCCTTGTAGCCAATCGTGGCGCTGGTCGCGCCCAGCTCGTCCACCCGGTTGCGGATAAAATCATCCAGCGCCGCCGTGGTCTGACCCACCTCGACCAGCGGTGCCACCTCGTCAAGGATCTGCGCCGCCACCTGGCCCGCTGCGTGCATGCCCGCGAAATCCGCCGGCTCGTACAGGCGGATGCCCTCGCGCGTCAGTCGTCCCCGCTCTTCGTGGTTCATCTGTCAGGTCCTTGGGTGGCTCTGGGCCGTACTTAGGGCTCTTTGCCCGGCTTTGCCAGCCCGGCCCGGCGTTACTCAACCGGCAGGAGAGTGCCCGCCTCAATCCCTTCGGGCCCGACCTTCGCACCCAGCGCCATGACCTGCACACCCGCCTTGCGTGCGGCGGTGAGGGCTGCGGCATAGCCCGGGTCTATGTCTTCGGCCACGCTCACCCGGTCGCAATCTCCGCGCTGCACCAGGTACAGCAGCACCGCCCCGTGCCCCTCCTGCGCCATCTCGGCCAGCTCGGCCAGATGCCTGGCCCCGCGTGCCGTCACGCTGTCGGGAAACTCGGCCAGACCCTGCCTCCGGCTCAGCGTGACCGATTTGACCTCCAGATAGGTGTCTCCGCCTTCGCCGCTCAGCAAAAAGTCCACGCGGCTTCCGGTGCCGTATTTCACCTCTGCGCGCAGGCTGTCATAGGCGGGCAGGCCCGGGATCGCCCCTGCCTCCAGCGCCTCTTTCACCACCCGGTTCGCCGCGCCCGTGTCCACGCCCACGCAGGCACCCCCGGCCTCGACCAGCCTCAGCCCGTATTTCAGCTTTTTCCTGGGGTCGTCATTCGGTTCCAGCCAGACGCGGCTGCCGGGGTCAGCCAGACCCATCATGCTCCCGGGGTTTGCGCAATGGGCGGTGACGTCCCGCCCGTCCTCCAGCGTCACATCCGCCAGAAAGCGCTTGTAGCGCTTGACCAGCGTTCCGGGGATCAGAGGCGTTGGATATCGCATGGCCCCGCCCTATACCTTGACAGGCCCCAGCTCAAGGACAGCCCCGATGCCCAACCCCACCGCCGCCATGCTCGTGATCGGAGACGAAATCCTCTCGGGCCGTACCCGCGATGCCAACATGCACCACCTCGCCGGCCAGCTGACCTCCGTGGGCATCGACCTCAAAGAGGTGCGGGTTGTCTCCGATGACCGCTCTGCAATCATCTCGGCGGTTCAGGCCCTGTCTTCGGCCTATAGCCATGTGTTCACCTCGGGCGGCATCGGGCCGACCCATGACGACATCACCGCCGATTGCATCGCCGCCGCCTTCGACACCCCCATCGATGTGCGTGACGATGCACGTGCTGTTCTTCAGGTGCACTATGACCGCTCCGGCACCGACCTGAACGCCGCCCGCCTGCGCATGGCGCGTATCCCCGACGGCGCCGCTCTGATCGACAATCCCGTCTCTGCTGCCCCCGGCTTTACCCTGGGCAATGTGCATGTGATGGCGGGTGTGCCTTCGATCTTCACCGCCATGGTTGCCTCGGTTCTTCCCACTCTGACGGGCGGCGATCCCCTGATCTCTCGCACCCTGCGCATTGAACGGGGCGAAGGCGATATCGCCGGCCCGCTGGGTGAGCTGGCCTCTGCTCACCCGGAGCTTTCGTTCGGGTCCTACCCGTTCCAGAAAGATGGCAGATATGGCTCCAATATCGTGATCCGTGGCACCGATGCCGCGGCTCTCGAGGCTGCCCTGTCCGCCCTTTCGGCGGCTTTCCCCTCTGCTTGATCCCGTGCCGGGCTTGCAACCCGCGCCGCTCCGGTCCACCAACGGGGCATGACTTCGCCCTCTGCCCTCTACGCCGCGATTGACGGCACTTGGCCCGCTCTTTCGATGCGGGATGTCGGGCCCTTTGCCTTGCGGGACGGTGATGGCGGCGGTCAGCGTGTTTCGGCTGCCACCCTTCGCGAGGCGGGCGCGCCAGGGCCCGATGAGCAGGCCCTTTGCGCCGCCGAACAGGCGATGGACAGGCCCCTGTTCATGATCCGCGACAGCGACACCGCCCTTGACGCCGCTCTTCAGGCGCGCGGCTACGCCATCAAGGACCCCGTCACTCTCTATACCTGCGCGCCTGCCTCGCTGGCGGATCGCCCCATCCCCCGGGTCACCACCTTTTGCATCTGGGAGCCCCTGCAGATCATGGCCGACATCTGGGCCGAAGGCGGCATCGACGCCGCCCGCCTGCGTGTCATGCACCGTGCTGCCGGCCCCAAGACAGGCATCCTCGGCCGGATCGACGATCAGCCCGCCGCCGCCGCCTTTGTCGCCATCCACGACGGCATCGCCATGCTGCACGCTCTCGAAGTGCGCGCCGCGCACCGCCGCAAGGGCCTTGCCGCCTGGGTCATGCGCCAGTCGGCCATCTGGGCCGCCGACCAGGGCGCGCGTACCCTCTCGGTCCTCGTGACCACGGCCAATGAACCGGCCAATGCTCTTTATGCCTCGCTTGGCATGACCCCCGCCGCCACCTACCATTACCGCGTCAAGACCAGCTGAGGCCCCCCGACGATGACCCGTGACCTGCCCACCGCTCTGGACCTGCCCGCGCTCTCGCCTCTCCCGGACGAGACGCAAAAGTACTTCGACATCTGCCAGGACAAGCTCGGCCTCGTCCCCAACGTCCTGCGTGCCTACGCCTTTGACGAGGCCAAGCTGAACGCCTTCACCGCGCTCTACAACGACCTGATGCTCGCCCCTTCCGGCCTGACCAAGCTCGAACGCGAGATGATCGCTGTCGTCGTCTCGGCCGAAAACAAGTGCTTTTACTGCCTCACCGCCCATGGCCAGGCCGTGCGTGCTCTGTCCGGCGATCCGATCCTGGGCGAACAACTGGTGATGAACTACCGCACCGCTCCGCTTGATCCGCGCACCCGCGCCATGCTGGACTTTGCCGTCTCCATGACCCGCGCCTCTGCCGAAATCGAAGAGACTGACCGCCAGGCCCTGCGGGACCAGGGCCTTTCGGACCGTGACATCTGGGATGTGGCCGCCGTCGCTTCGTTCTTCAACATGACCAACCGGATGGCCTCGGCCACCGACATGCGCCCGAATGACGACTACCATGCTCAAAACCGCTAGGGCTCTTGCCCTTTGGCTGGTGCTTGTCGCCCCTGCGTCTGCGCTCGATTTGCCCCGTGGCGCGACAAGCCCCGGCGCCCAGGTGCGCGACCCCGACAGCTATGCCCTTCCGACCGGCCCCTGGTCGGACGGGATCGTGCCGACCCGTGCGATCGAAGGCCGTGTGACCCGGCAGGCCTGGCGTGTGCCCGTACCCGGCATCACCACGCTTCAGCTCATGGCGCCCCTGCGCGACCAGCTTGTCGCCGATGGATACGAGCTGCTGTTCGAATGCCAGTCCGCCACCTGTGGCGGCTTTGATTTCCGCTTTTCCATCGATGTCCTGCCCGCTCCCGCGATGTTCGTTGACCTCGCCCGATACCGCTTCCTTTCGGCCTCCCGCGATGGCGCTTCGGTCTCGGTTCTGGTGTCGCGCACGTCCGATGCGGGATACGTCCAGATCATCCAGGCCGGAGCCGCTTCGGCCCAGTCCACAGTGACCACCGCTGCCGCGCGCCCGACCGCCCCCGCGACAACGTCCTTCGGCCAAGAGCTTGAGACGAACGGCCGGGTGATCCTTTCGGACCTGGCTTTCGAAACCGGGTCTTCTTCTCTCGGACCCGGCCCCTTTGCGTCCCTGGCCTCTCTGGCGTCTTACCTTACGTCCCGCCCTTCGCGCCGTGTGGCCCTTGTCGGGCATACCGATGCCACCGGGTCTCTGGACGGGAACATCGCCCTGTCCAAACGCCGAGCAGCCTCGGTCCGCACCCGTCTGATCGACGCGCACTCCGTTCCCGCTTCGCAAATGTCCGCCGAAGGCATGGGCTACCTCGCCCCCGTCACCTCCAACCTCACCCCCTCGGGCCGCGAGGCCAACCGCCGGGTCGAGGTGATCCTGCTGCCCGACAGCTAGGCTCTGCCAACCCGGGGGGCCTGTCTTCAGGCGGATTGAAGCCGGGTTTTCGCCGTATCCGGCTTCTCTTGCGGCAGGATGGCCAGCACCTTTGCCTGCTCGGCACCCTTTGCCTCGCCCCGTTCCATGCACAACTTGTGAACCGGCGCTTCTTGGGGCACGTGCATTGTGAAATCCTCTCCTGCGCCCGCCGCGTAGGCGCCACCTGCGTTCAGCATCAACAGAACAGCAACTCTCAGCGCTACAGTGATCCGCGTTCTCGGCATGGCAATGCACCTTTCCTTGTCTTGCCATGGTTCAACGGTCTCGCTTTCTGCTTCCGTCGCTGTTTTTTGCGCGCAGACGCAAAAAGGCGCGCCTTGCGGCACGCCCTTTGCGTAGGATGGGTGCTTGCACCCATCTTTGGCCCGGGATCACCAGTCGTTGGCGCCCTTGTCTCCGTACTGATGCACCAGGAAATCGATGAACGCTCGGACCTTGGGCTGGGTGAACCGGCCCGGCGGGTAGACGGCGTAGATACCTTGCGTTTCCATCGGCAGATCGGGGATCGCGTCCTCGACCAGACCCTGCTCCATCGCATCTGCGTACAGGAACGACGGCAGGTAGGCGATGCCCAGACCCGCGATGCAGGCGTTCAGCAGCGACTGGCCGTCGTTCACGCTCAGCCAGCCCGCGGTGCGCACCTGGCGCTTCTCGCCCGATGGCGCGGTCACCTTCCACACATTGCCCGACGACTGGTTCGAATAATGCAGCAGCTTGTGTTCGTTCAGATCGTCGATCTTGGCGGGCCGCCCGTATTTCTCGAAATACCCCGGCGCCGCGATCATGCGCTTGTTGGTCTCGGTCAGCTTGCGCGCCCTCAGCGTGCTGTCCTCCAGATCACCGATCCGGATCGCCATGTCGAACCCTTCCGAGATCAGCTCGACGTAGCGGTTGTTCAGCACCATGTTCACCGTGATGTCCGGGAACTCGGCCAGGAAATCACCCAGCACCGGGCTCAGGTGGTTCACACCAAAATCCGTCGCCACGCTGACACGCAGCAGCCCCGATGGCGCCGATTGCATCGATGTGACCAGCGCGTCGGCCTCGCCCGCGTCGTTCAGCACGCGGCGGGCCCGGTCGTAATAGGCCAGACCAATCTCGGTCGGGCTCACCCGGCGGGTGGTGCGGTTCAGCAGGCGGGCACCCAGACGGGCCTCAAGCGAGCTGACGTGCTTGGATACCGCGCTTTTGGAAATGCCCATCTTCTTGGCCGCATCCGTAAAGCCGCCCTGATCCACCACCGTGGCAAAGGCTTCCATCTCGGTCAGTCGGTCCATGCTCAGTCCTCGTCGTCTTTTTGTCGAGGATGTGTATGGGCGGCAATTGCGACGCATCTGGGGCATGCGCCAGACAATATCGCGGTAATCCCGCGGATTGTCTGAGGCAGGGAAACAGGGAAACGCTGCGTTGACTAGGTGTCTCGGGCGCCGTGGCTAGAGCGCTGCGCGCACCGCTTCGGCGGCCCTGTCCAGCGTGCCGTCCTCGCCCCCGATCAGCAGGAACCCGTGCGCCTCAGTCGACCATGCAACCGCGTTCAGCCCCTCCATCCGCCGCGCAACCGGGTCGCTCGGGCCCTTGCCCCTTGCGATGATGCACAGCGCCACGGGGCGGCCGCTTGTGTCGGCATAGGCGATCTGCAACAGCGGCTTTCCGTTCAGCCCCAGCATCTGCGCGCGGCGCAGCTCCAGCCCCGGCAGGTCGGGCAGCGCGCTCAGGTCCAGGCCCAGCTGCGGTGCCAGCTCGGCGATCTGCGCCCGCGCGGCCTCTTCGCTCAGCCCTGCGCCCGCGATCGTCTGCGGCACGTACAGCGCCTGATAGCTGGCCACGTATCTTTCCCAGACCGGCGGGCGGGTCAGCGACCACGCCCCCAGCCCCAGCGCCGCCAGCGCCAGCCCGGCCACCAGCCCCGCGCCCAGCGCTCCGGGCGTCCATCCTTGTGACGGCTCGGGCGCGGCCAGCGCTGCGGGCAGCTCGGGCGCTCCAGCCAGCGTGGCCTCGAACCCGCCTTTCATGGCCTTCCCCGCGGCCTCCAGCCTTGCGATATCTTCGGCCAGCCCGGCATCCGTCCTCCGGGCCGCGGCGATGCGTGCCGACAACTCAGGCGGGGCCTCCCCGTCCAGCCAGGCCGACAGCTCTTCGTCGGTGAACATGTCGCTTTGCTGGCCCGTCATCTGGTGCCTCTTGTTCCCTGTGCCTGTTCTCCGGTGCGGCTGGCCACGGACCGGCGCGCCGCCGCGACGCGGCTCATCACCGTGCCCACCGGGATCTCCAGCGCCTCTGCCGCCTCGGCATAGCTGAACCCCTCGACCAGCACCAGCAGCGCGGTGACGCGCTGGGCCTCGGGCAAGGCATTCATCACGTCAAACACCTCGGCTGCGAAAATATTCGTCTCTGTGTCCGGGCCGGGGGCTGTGATCTCGATCTCTTCGACAGGGCGCAGGCCCGCGCCCCTGCGCACGGCCCTGTGGCGCAGCTCGTTCAGCCAGACGCGCCGCGCCATCACGAACAGCCATCGGTCCAGATGCGTGCCGGGGCGGAACTGGTCCGCCTTCTCGATCGCCCTCAGGGCCGTGGCCTGCGCCAGATCCTCGGCGCTGGCCCGGTCGCCCGTCAGGGCCATCGCAAAGCGCCACAACCGGGGATAGACCTCGGCCAGCCCTTCGCGCACCTCGTTATTTCGCCGTCCCCACCGCATAAACGCGCCGCCTTCCGTGTTTGCTTGCCGAGGTATCACAGATATCCGCGCGTTTGGGCAGGAAACTTGTTGTGAAGCGCCCGCCGCGGTCGACAGTGCCAAAGCAAAACTTCAGCCCCCTTGCGCTTTGGCTCTGGCGCGGGGCGCGCTCTCCTCGCGCGTCCCGCTGCCACCCTCAGATCCACTTCAGCCTCCGGAACAGCCACAGCACCAGGCCCGCGCTGACCACCATCGCCGCGCACAGCACCGCAAAGGCCCATGGCACCTCCAGCCCCGGCACACCGCCCACGTTGACCCCGAACAGGCCGGTCAGGAACCCCAGCGGCAGGAACACCGCTGCCACGATGCTCAGCGCGTAGGAATTGCGGGACAGCCTTGCTGCGTGAATCGCGTCCAGATGGTCCTGCGCCGCTATGCCCCTGTCGCGCACCGCCTCCAGCTCTTCCACGCTGCGTGTCAGCCTCAGGGCCGTCTCCGCCAGCTTCAGCCTCGCGGCTTCGGGCAAGGCCTCGACCTGCGCCAGCCTCGCCACCGCGTCCCTTTGCGGGCGGGCAAACCTGTAGATCTGGATCGCCTTTCGCCTCAGCGGCCCCAGCGTGTTGTGCGTGTCCTCTTGCCCCTCGAGGATGGCGTCGTCCACATCGTCCATCCGCGCGCCAAACCCGACCGAAGCCTCTTCGATCCGGTCCACCAGCCGGTCCGCCATCTGCGCCAGGAACGCGCCTTCGTCTCCGGGGGCCGTGCCCGCCTCGGCCCTGTCCTTCAGCTCTTCCAGCGCAAAGACCTTGCGCAGGCGGCCCGATACGATGACCCGCTCCTGCACCCACAGCCTCAGCGACACCATGTCCTCGCTTTCCTGCCCGTCATTGAGGTTGATGGCGCGCAGGTTCAGCACCAGCCCCTCTTCGGTCCGGTCGCAGCGTGGGCGCGTTTCGGCCTGCAGCAGCGTGGCCGCGGCCCGGTCCGGCAAGGCCTGTGCGACCCATGCGCGGGACTCGGGATCGGTCAGGTCCAGGTGGATCCACCTGTACCCCCTTTCAGGCGCCTCCGGGCTCAGCTCTGCGGCCGCAGCCGCCTGCCCCTCGGGCGTGATGTCAAATGCGCAGACGGGTGTCATCGTGGTGGCCTTTCTGTCTGGTCCAACAATAGGCAAGAGGCCGGACCCATCCAAGGCCCGGCCTCTGCCACTCACCCGATTACTCTTTTGGCGCCCCGGCCCGTCAGGCCGCGCTGCGGTAATGCGCGCCCTCTTCGATCTCCTCGACGATCTTGGACACAAAGGCCTTCAGGTCTTCGGGCTGGCGGCTGGTGATGATCGCCTGATCGGTCACGACCTCTTCATCCACCCAATCGGCTCCGGCGTTGATCACGTCGGTCCTGATCGAATGGTACGAGGTCATCTTGCGCCCCTTTGTGATCCCGGCCTCGACCAGAACCCACGGCCCGTGGCACACGGCCGCGATCGTCTTGCCCGCCTCGTGAAAGGCGTGAACGATGCCAATCGCGTCCTTGTCGGTGCGCAGGATGTCGGGGTTGATCTGGCCACCCGGGATCACCAGCGCGTCGTATCCCGACGGGTCCACATCAGCGATCTTCAGGTCGGCCTCGGCCTCTCGGCCCCAATCGCTGCCCTCCCAGCCTTTCGCGGCCTTTCCGTCCAGCGTGGCCACGTGCACCTCTGCGCCCTTGGCGCGCAGCTGGTCGCGGGGGAATTCCAGCTCGGATTGCTCGAACCCGTGGGTCGAGATGATCAGAATGCGGGCTTCATCAATCTTGGGCATGGTTTTGCTCCTTTCAGATGGTTCGCTGTCTCAACGTCGCCCCCCATGCCCCGGGTTCCGTGCTATCCTGCGCCTGACGCAACGAAAGGATCCGCCTCATGGCTTTGCACGGACATGTCCACTGGACCGAGCTGAACACCCACGACCCCGAAGCTGCCAAGGCGTTTTACGGCGCTGCCCTCGGCTGGACCTTCACCGCGTCCGAGATGCCCGATGGCACCGTCTATACTCTGATCTGGTCGGGGGATGAGATGGTCGGCGGCATCTTTCACATGAACCACCCCGCGTTCGACGGGATCCCGGAACACTGGTTCACCTATTTTGCCGTGGATGATCTGGATGCCCGGCTGGCTTCGGTCACCTCTGCGGGCGGGCAGATCACACGCCCACCCTTCTCTGTGCCGGGCACAGGCCGCATGGCCGTGATCCAGGCTGCCTCCGGATCATTCTGTGCCCTGATGCAGCCCGAAGCCTCGGGCTGACCCCCGCGAGGCGGGCTTGGCCGAGCCCGATGAGCGGCGCCCTACAGCGCCGCCGCCAGCCTTGTGCCCTGATCGATTGCGCGCTTGGCGTCCAGCTCGGCGGCCACATCCGCTCCGCCAATGACGTGACAGGTCACGCCCTTGGCCTCCAGCGCGTCGGCCAGTGACCTCTCGCTCACCTGGCCCGCGCACAGCACCACGGTGTCGACCTCGATCACCTCGGGCCGCTCTCGCGCTTCGCCATAGCTGATGTGCAGGCCCGCGTCGTCGATCCTCTCGTAATTCACGCCGGCCTTCATCTCGACGTCCTTCATCGCCAGCGCCGCGCGGTGAATCCAGCCGGTGGTCTTGCCCAGCCTCTTGCCCGGCTTTTCCGCCTTGCGCTGCAGCAGCGTCACCCGGCGCGCCGGCTCTTCGGGCCGAGGCCCTTCGGCCCTCAGCCCGCCTCGCGTGGCCTCCGGGTCGCCCACACCCCATTCCTCCAGCCATGCCGGCAGGTCTTCGGTCGGGCTGTCCTCGGTCACCAGATACTCGGACACGTCAAACCCGATGCCACCCGCGCCCACCACGGCCACGCGCTGGCCGACCTTTGCTCCGTGGCGCAGCACGTCGACATAGCTGACCACATTGTCCCGCTCCTGCCCTTCGATCTGCGGGTCTCGGGGCGTGACGCCCGTGGCCACGATCACCTCGTCATACCCCTCCAGCGCCTCTGCGCTGGCCTCCGTACCCAGCCTGACGTCGATCCCCGAGCCCGCGACGCCTGCCTCGAACCAGCCCAGCAAGTCCTTGAACTCTTCCTTGCCCGGCACCTCGGCCGCCATGTTCAGCTGCCCGCCCAGCTTGTCCGCCCGGTCAAACAGCGTCACCTCGTGGCCCCTGTCGTCCGCCGTCAGCGCCGCCGACAGGCCCGCCGGCCCCGCGCCCACCACCGCGATCCGCTTTTTGTCCGCCGCCGGTGCGATCACCAGCTCGGTCTCGTGACAGGCGCGCGGGTTCACCAGGCAGGACGACAGCTTGCCGCTGAACGTGTGATCCAGGCAGGCCTGGTTGCAGGCGATGCAGGGCGTGATCAGATCCGCGCGTCCCTCTTCGGCCTTCTTCACGAAATCGGCGTCGGCCAGGAACGGCCGCGCCATGCTCACCATGTCGGCGCAGCCCTCGGCCAGCACATCTTCGGCCACATCCGGCATGTTGATCCGGTTCGAGGTGATCAGCGGGATGCCCACCTCGCCCATCATCTTCTTGGTCACCCAGGTGAAGGCCCTGCGCGGCACGCTGGTGGCAATTGTGGGGATCCTCGCCTCGTGCCAGCCGATCCCTGTGTTCAGGATGGTCGCGCCCGCCGCCTCGATCGCCTTGGCCAGCTGCACCACCTCGTCCCAACTCGACCCATTGGGGACAAGATCGATCATGCTGATCCGGTAGATGATGATAAAATCTTCGCCCACCGCCTCCCGGCACCTGCGCACCACCTCGACCGGCAGGCGCATGCGGTTCTCGTACTCTCCGCCCCAGCGGTCCGTCCTCTTGTTGGTGTGCGTGACCAGGAACTGGTTGAGGAAATAGCCCTCCGACCCCATGATCTCGACCCCGTCATAGCCCGCCTCTCTGGCCCGGGTCGCTGCGGTCACGTAGTCGGCGATCTGCTTTTCTATGCCCTCCTCGTCCAGCTCCTTGGGCGGAAAAGGCGAGATGGGCGATTTCACCGGGCTGGGGCCCACACATTCGGGGCTGTAGGCATAGCGGCCCGCGTGCAGGATCTGCATTGCGATCTTTCCGCCCGCCTCGTGCACCCTTTCGGTCACTGTGCGGTGGTTCTCAATGTCCTGATCGCTGAACAGACCCGCTGCTCCGGGAAACACTCCGCCCTCGCGGTTGGGTGCCATACCTCCGGTGACCATCAGCGCCACCCCGCCCCTCGCGCGCTCTGCATAGAACTCGGCCACCCGGTTCCAGTCCTTGGTCTCTTCCAGACCCGTGTGCATCGAGCCCATCAGCACCCGGTTCTTCAACTGGGTGAACCCCAGGTCCAGCGGTTTGAGCAGGTGCGGATAATCGGTCATCTGTGCGGGCTCCTCTTTGCTTGCGCACTATCACCGTCTTCGCCCCCCTTCCGCCACCCCGAACGCGGCGTCACCGCGCCAAAGGGGCATGCGCCGCATTGGACGGCCCTATTTATACAGCTTGTCTCTCCCCGCGAGATCGTCTGCCGTTGGGCCTCCCTTGTCGACACCTTTGGCCAGGTCCTTGTACATGACCGACGATGCGAGCGTTTTTTCGTGGTCCAGCCCGATGCAGTGACCCATTTCGTGAATGAATGCAGTGCGAAAATGGTACTTGTTCGAAGGCGGCTTCCCCGCGCCAGCGAAGAAGTCTGCATCATGCGCCATCCTGATGTCGCAGCTTCTGATCTCAGCACCTGCAGGGCAAAGGACAGACTCGCCCAGTGTACCGCTTTTGGCATTCGGAATGGTCAGATCCAGAGGGCCTTTGTCGATCGTATTTTGACCATCGCATTCGCCGTAAAGCGTGTTGACCGTACATGCTGCATCTACCTCAACTGTGATCTGCAACAAGCCCGGAATGTCCCACGCATCAGCGACCGCCTGAATTGCAGCGACCTCGTCCTTGGTGAATGACGCACCGCAAATCGACCAGCTCAGGTAGCGCGGTGCTGGTTTGTAAGACCAACTGTAGCTTGCAATCTCAAAAGCAGACACCGCAGACGTCCAGCTTATCAACGCTGCACAGACGACCAACTTACGCATCGGAAACTCCCTTTCTTCAATCAATTCGTGAAATACTAGCTCAAATTTGGCATCGAAATCGAATGCTATCGCCGCGTCGATAATAGCGAGGCGCGCACGCAAGGGCGCGATGAGCGCGCCGGCCTAACCCGTCTCGACGCAATGCCTGCGGAAGGCGCGTTTCAGCATGTCCAGCTCGGCGCGCAGCAGGTCGACTTCGGCGCGCAGGTCTTCGGCGACCGCCTCTCCGGCCATCAGCGCGAAGGCACCCAGCGTCTCGTCCGTGTCCCCGTCGGTGATCAGCACCGTCTGCACGCCGTCGCTGATCGCCTCGTCCGGCACCGGCACGCGCAGGTTCCAGGCTCCGTCCTCTCCGCCCTCGGACAGGGACACGCCCTCAACCTCCTGCTCCAGAAAGGTGATCTTGAGGTTCGGACGGCCCACGCCATCCCGCACCCGGGCCACGACACCCTCCCATACGCCTTCGAACAGGCGCACCTTGGTCAAGGTATAGTCGCTCATCTCCGCCTCCTGCTACAGCTCGGCGCGCGGAAAGCGCGTCATGGTCAGGTCTCTCAGGATGACCTGGTTCATCTGTGGCCCTTCGAATATCACGTCCAGCCACATGCCCGTCACCCGTTTTTCGTTCAGTTTGGTATAGGCCAGATCAAATTCGACGGCGACCTCGTCCGCCTCGACCGGCACCTCGCGCACGATCTGTTCGGTGTTGGGGCCGTGCTTGATGTTGAGCCTTGCAAAGATCTCCAGCCGCTTTTCCATCTCGACGATGGTCTCCATCCGGATCACGTGCCTCTTGGACAGGCCCTCGGACGCCTCCTGCGGCAGGTCAACCGCCAGCGACAGGTACGACCCGTCGAACTGGAACACGTCCATCCTCAGGCCAAAAGGCGCAAGGTCCGCCTCTCGGGTGTTGCGCAGCTGGCGCAAGGTCAGCTCGGATGCGGCGCAATCGTGAAACAGCGTCACTTCGGCGCCCAGCATTGCCTTGGACGGGACCGACGACAGCCCCTTGGTGCCCAGCGGGCCCCGCCACAGCTCGGGGCGCCAGGCCCAGTCGGTGCCATGTGCGCTGCGGATCGCCGTCGACCCGATGGCCGGCAGCGCAAGACGTCCCTCGGCGACATGCAGCAGACGGTCCAGATGCCCGCGCAGCTGCCGCGCGCGACCGCGCTGTTCGCGCAGGCTGGCCAGATCGGCCTCGCCCGCCGCATCCGCCGCCTTGGCCCAGCGCTTCAGCGCATATCCATGCGCCATCCGTTCCAGTCGCGATCCGCCGCTCCGCTCGCCCATGCCCCACCTGTTCCTCGGGAGTTCTGCGCACAACCTTAACCAAAAAGGTTAGCGTTCGACAAACACCGATGCGCGAAAAGGCGCGCTGCCGTGGCAGCTCCGCCGCAATTCCCCGCGGTTCAGCCGTCGCTTTGCGCCCCGCGCGCGATCACCGATGCGTCGCGCACCGCCACCGCCAGATCGCGCAGCAGGTCTCCGCCGCGCGCGCCTACCAGCGGGCTGCCCTTGGGGGTGTACACGGCCAGCCCGACCAGACGCGGCCCAACCTGCATCACTCCGCGCCAATGTACCGCCGAGGCGTCCTTGATGATGCGGTTCCCGCCGCGCTCAAGCTGGACAACCGCCAGACCATCGCCGCCCTTGGCCGCGCGGGGGCCGTCCGCCTCGAACGCGCGCACCAGCGCATCCGACGATATGTCGGACCCGCCCAACAGCCGCACGCGCCCGACCGTGACCGTCAGGATGGCCGAGGGCACGTCCGCGCCTTCGGTCCGGCCCGCCACGCTGGGGCAGCTGGCCATGACCGCCACCCGGTCGCCGGTGTCAAAATCGCCCTTCAGCGACGGGTCCACGCAATAGCCCGCCGGAGCCCGCGCGATGATCCCGCCGGTCAGCACCGTCTCGCCGACCGCCTCGCCCGGCTTGGGCTGGCTCAGCTCGGGTTTGTTGCCCGCGCCGCCGCCATCGCCCCCGAACAATCCCAGAAAACCCCGTTTCGGAGCCTCGCGGATCACAGGATCATTGCCCGAGGCCAGCTCGATATCGGCATCCGTCCCGGCTTGCGCCGGCGCAGATGCCGATGAAGATGCGGATGCGGCATCGTCGGGCGCCGCACCCGGCAATGGCAGCACGTCACAGGCCGCCACCGCCGCGATCAGGGCCAAACCGGCCAAACCTCTTACCCAAACAGACATGATTACAGGTCCATGTACTGATGCTTTTCGGCCTCTGCCCCCGGATGGGTGCAGGCGCCCTTGTAGGTCGGCCCGACCAGCTGGGCGTATTTCCACAGCGCACCGCTGGCATAGATCGTCTCTCTCGCGCCTTTCCATGCGGCCTTGCGCTCGGCCAGCTCTTCTTCGGTCAGCGCGACGCTGATCGACCCTTCGATGGCGTTGATCGTGATCATGTCGCCGTTCTTCAGCATGCCAATCGGCCCGCCATGCGCCGCCTCGGGGCCCACGTGCCCCACGCAGAAGCCGCGCGTGGCCCCCGAAAAGCG
>JAHDCH010000041.1 GCA_020629995.1 Pseudaestuariivita sp.
CGGTGCCACCGCGCATCCAGTCGTCACCGGTGCCCCCGGTGATGCGGTCATCATCACCGCCGGCGTTGATGCGGTCGCCACCTGATCCCCCGTCGATGGTGTCGTCGTGACGGTTTGCCTCGATCGTGTCATTGCCGCTGCCGCCACTGATGCTGTCGCCAAAGGTGCCGCCGCGCATCCAGTCATTGCCGCTGTCACCATAGAGAGTGTCAGGCCCGCCGCCACCGTTGACAAGGTCGGCCCCCGATCCGCCATACAGCCGGTCAATGTTGCGCTGGCCCAGCAGCGTGTCATCGCCGCTGCCCCCGAAGATCAGGTCGTTCTCGCGGCCGCCACGCAGGATATCGTGACCGTCCTGGCCATAGATCGTGTCATCGCCGCCAAACCCCCAGACCGCATCATCGCCGCTGCCCGCATCGATGGTGTCGTTTCCCCGTCCGGCGTCAACAGTATCGTTGCCGCTGCCGGCTTCGATCTGGTCATAGCCGTTGCCGGTGGTCAGGTCATCGCTGCCGCCCAAACCGATCAGATAGGCATCCCCCGCCTCGAACCGCAGCACATCACTTGCGGCACTGCCGGTCAGCATGGTGGGGCCGCTCAGGTCTTCGAGATCGGCAAAGTCAAAGGTGTCGTCGGCGAATTCGAACCTCTCGACGCCGGACAGGATGTCGGTTCCTTCGGACGAAGTGATGGTGACCCGGTCGCCCGAGATGCCGGTGACGCGAACCCCCGTTGATGAGACCGAAAAGACGGCTGTGTCCGTGCCCGTACTGCCGATCAGCAGGTCATCGCCTGTGCTGCCGGTCAACCTGTCGTCCCCCAGCCCGCCATTAAGCGTGTCGTTGCCCGACCCGCCGTCCAGCGTGTCAATGCCCGCGCCTCCTGACAGCGAATCCGCATCTGCGCCGCCGATCAGCTGGTCGTTGCCTTCGTCGCCTTCAATCCGGTCGGCTCCAGCGCCACCGTCCTGCGTGTCGTTGCCGTCCCCCCCTTCAAGAGTATCGGCCTCTGTGCCGCCCCACAGCCGGTCATTTCCCAGACCGCCCCGGATCAGATCGGCCCCCTCACCGCCATCAAGTCGGTCGTTGCCATCACCGCCCTCCAGCGTGTCGCGCCCCGCACCGCCATCCAGCGTGTCGTTGTCCGCGTCGCCCAGCAGCCAATCGTTGCCAGCGCCGCCGTCCAGCTGATCTCGGCCCGCACCCGCGATGAGGGTATCGTTGCCATCACCGCCCTCCAGCGTGTCATCGCCCCCGCCGGTGGTCAGTCGATCATTGCCGCCAAGACCAAACAACGTTGCCGGCAAAGTCGCCTCGGTCAAAGCATCGTTGCCGCCGGTACCAGTCAGCACCGTCGGTGCCAGCAACGCCGACAATTGCGCAAAGGTCAGCGTCGTGTCGAGGAACCGGAAGGTTTCGACGCCCTCGATCACGTCAACCCCGTCACCAGAGCTGATGGTGACGCAATCGCCCTCCATGGCCAGAACTTGGACCGCATCGCTTGCCACGTCGAACTCGGCCGTATCCTGGCCTGATCCGCCAAGGATCGTGTCGTCGCCCTGCCCGCCTTTCAGAGTGTCGTTCCCTCCGCCACCGTCCAGCGTATCAAGTCCCCAGCTGCCGTCGATCCGCTCGGCCGTGCCGTTGCCGATGATATTTTCCGATGGCGGCGCAAAGCTGCGGTTCAGATCAATGCGAATGGCCGCGCGCACCGCTTCGGGATCAAGAGACGTGTTGCCCGGCCCCCGCAGCTGGAGCACCTCGCCGCGGTATTCGATCCGCGCGCCCGTGGCCGTCTGCAGGATGGATAGCGCCGACACGTCATACAGCAGCGGCCAGGACGACAGATCGAGCCTGTCTTCCCATGGGTTGAAATCGAGGATCGTGTCCGTCTCGGCATCAGCGCCAATCAAAAATACATCGGCACCCGCACCGCCGGACAGAGTGTCACGCCCCGCGCCATCGGACAGGATATCGTTGCCGCCCGATCCCGAAAGGCTTTGCCCGGCATCACCCGCGGCCTGCACGATGTCACCATAGCCAGAGAGATCCGCCACCAGAACCGTCACGCCCGGATCGGCGCCCGAGGCCGCGATCACCTGCAACTCATCGCCAATCACCACCAGGTCAAGCGTTGTGACACCGTCAAGCCCGGCTTCGACCGTGTCGGCGAAATGGTCCAGCGCCACAAGCCGCCCATCCGGGAGCAGCGCCATCAGGGTCACGCCGTCATCTCCTCCGCCCGCCGCCACCAGGACCAGATCGCGGTACTGCACCGTCGCGATGGCCTGTACGGTGCCAAAGCGGCTGTGCAGCGTGTCCATCACATGATCGACCGGCGTCAGCGTCCCGCCCGCGCCGATTTCGATCACACTCAGCGCGCCAGCACCGCCACCGCCACCTGCCGCCGACGCGACGATCAAGTAGTCGCGCCCACCGGACGAGACGATCTCTACATCGGTCGGAACCATGATCCCCAGCCCATCCTCGGGGCCGACCGAGTCACGGTGTGACGCGCCGGTTCCATGGATTTCGTACAGGGACACGCCGTATTCGGATGTCGATGCCGTCACCAGATAGCTGCGCCCGTCCAGCGCAGCGCTGGCTATGGCGCCAATCGCATCCGCATGCGAAGAACTGTAATCCGCGACGTCGCGCACCACCACGTAGCGGCCATTGCCCTGCGGCTGATACAGGGCGAACCCGGTGCCGCCCAGATCGGCCAGCGCAATCAGGTCGGTGCCCGCCACGGCCGTTGCCACTGCTGCGTCGCCCGCATTTTGCACCGACAAGGACGCCACTGAAGACAATGCGCCCGTCCCGCCCAGCGTGACCTGGTGAAATCCGTCAACAAGATATCCCGCCACGGCAATGCCAGCCGCCGTTTCAATCAATGTCGTGCCGCTGCCCGAGGTGGTGTTGTCCACCGTCCCGCGCCACGTCACGACCTGCGGCACAGCGCCCGCCCCAAGCTGATAGCTGACAAGCCCGCCGCTGCCCGACGTGGCGGTGACCAGAACAGGACCAGATGCCGTATCCACAACCAGCAGATCGCTGATCGCGTAATCGAGGGCGTCATTCCCCGTTCTGACACTGCCCTGATACCGAAGCTGCAGCATCTGTGTCCCTTTGCCTGTTCGCAAAGAGACAATGACCGCCGCATTGCAGCACAACGCAGGCTGCAAAAGTGGCGAAAGCGCGGACTATCCCGCGCATTCACCTCGAAACTGTTTCGTTTTGAGTCCGTCTGCGCCTAGGAGCCGCTGGGCGCTCCGATGATCTTGAGATGCCGGGCGATGGCCTTGTCGAGATCGTCGTAATATTCCAGCTTGCCGCGGTTCAGCACGATGCCACTGTCGCAAAAGCTGCGCACCGCGCGCACCTGGTGGCTGACCATGATCGCGCTGGAATCCTTGATCCGTTCCAGAAACACCGCACGGCTTTTGTGAAAGAAGGCCGCGTCGCCCACCGCCGTGGTTTCGTCGATCAGGTAGGTATCAAACTTGATCCCCATCGATACGCCAAACGCCAGGCGTGATTTCATGCCGGACGAATAGGTGCGGACCGGGTTGTAGAAATGCGGGCCCAGTTCGGAAAACGAATGCACAAAGGCCAAAAGCGCTTCGCTGTCGACACCATAAACCCGCGCGACAAAGCGGGTGTTCTGCGCGCCGGTCAGCTGCGGGTGAAAACTGCCGCCCAGCCCCACGGGCCAGGAAATCGTGCCATCCGACACGATCCGGCCACTGTCCGGCGGCGTGATGCCCGCGATGATATTGAGCAACGTCGACTTGCCCGCACCGTTGCGGCCCAGCAAGGCCAGCGATTTTCCGGTCGGCAGTTCGGCGGTCAGGTTGTCGATCACAACCTTGCGCTGCCCCCGGATCCAGAAGCTTTTCGAGATGTTCTCGAATCGGATCATCCTGCTACCGGCTGTCGCGGACCGAGTAATAGACCAGCGTCACGATCCCCCACGCCAGCAGCGTGAACATCGTGACCAGGCCCAGCAGCACCCAGCGTTGCGGAAACTCGGCCGTTTCCGGCCGGGTGGGTGAGACATAGACCGACAGATAGCGGCTTTGCCGCGACGCATCGGCGCGCGCAACATCCAGAGCGGTCAAAGCGGCGGTATAGCTTTGTTCGGCAAACTCGCGGTCGACCACCAGCGCTTCGTATTCGGCAAGCAGCGTCGGGTAATCCTGCCCGTTGGCCTGATCGGCACCGCTGGCCACATTGGCCCGCTCCTGCGAGATCCGGTCGCGGATCACTTCGATGCGGCGGCGGGCCTGCACAACGCGCGGGTCGCTGGATTGCGTTGTCTGCACCAAAAGGTCCAGTTCAACCAGCGCTTCGGCCAGCTGACCCTGCAGCGTGTTCACCACTCCCATCCGGCCTTGCAGATCGGTTTCGGGATCCACAAGCTGGCTTTCGGTGCGGAAACGGATCAGTTCGGCCCGCGCTTCGCGCAGGCGCTTCAGGGCATCGGCCAGGTCGATCTCGGCATACTGGATCGTGTCCTCGCGCGCCTGGGCGTTCAGTTCGTTGATCAGCACGGCACTTTGATCGAGGATTTCCTGCGCCACCTGCTGGGCCACGTCCGGATCAAAGGCCAATACGCGCAATTCGATCAACTGGCTGCCCACATCGTACGAGGCCCGAACGATGCGCTGCCAATATTCGGTCAGCTCTTCAAGACTGGATTCTGCCCCAAGCGCAAAGACGGGGTCATTGTCCCGCGGCGCGCTGTAGATCGCTCGAAGGTCGAATTTTTCGTCAATGGCGGCAACGAGATTCTGGCTTTGGATGAATTCGTACAGAATATCGGTGTCATTCTGGCCGCCGCCACCCAGCTGCGCGGTGAACCCGGTCAGAAAGTCAGACGCGCCACCGCCGCTTTCCTGCCGGACGGTAAAACCGACGGTCGAGGCATATTGATCCGCCGCCCGTGTCCACAGGTACCACGCCGACACAACAAGCGGCAGCACCACCATCAGCACAAAGCCAAAGACGATGCCCCAGTGCCGTTTGCGCATCTTTGCGCGCCGGGCGATTGGCGCCACTTCGACCACGCGCGGGCCAGCGCCCTTGTTGCCGCCTCCGCCCCCCGCTTTCTTGTTGCCGCCTCCGGCCTTTTTGCGCGGGCGTTGCGGCGGGTCTTCGGGTTCCTTTTCGGCGATGACTGCCGCCGGCGCTGGCATTGGCGCAGGATCAGGCGCCGCGCGCAAGGGCGGATCAGAACGCCTGTCGGGCGCGTCCGTCACAGGTGTGTGGCGGAACTGAAACTGGGGGTCGGTATTTTCGACGGGAGCGTCTGGCGCAGCGGGCGGCTGCGGAACGACTCGGCCTGTATCACTCACGTTGCGCCCTGCATGGTTGTTTGCCTAGCTCGGGTCAGTTTACATAGAACCACCCTTAACACCAGTCCGGCGCAGGCGGCATGACCGAAACCAGCTCATCAGGTGGCACCAGCATCGCGCCAGCGCTGACACCCGCGCGCGGCCAAATGCCCAGTTGGCAGCACTTTCGATCGATCGCGGCGCTGATCCTGCGCGAGATGGTGTCCAAGTACGGGCGCAATCCCGGCGGATACATCTGGGCCATCGTCGAGCCAATCGGCATGATTGCCGCGCTGTCCTTTGGCTTTGCCCTGGTGCTGCGGTCGCCGCCGCTGGGCACTTCTTTCATCCTGTTCTACGCGACGGGTTATTTGCCATTCATGGTGTTCCAGAAAAATTCGCGGTTCGTGATGAACGCGATGCGCTTTTCCAGCACCTTGCTGAAGTACCCGACCGTGACATGGTTCGATGCGGTCAGCGCGCGGTTCCTGCTGAACACCCTGACCGAGATGCTGGTGTCCTACATCATCATCTTTTCGATCCTGATCTGGATCGATTATTCGTCGATCATCCGCTTTGGACCGATCCTGATAGCCTATCTGTATGCGGCGGGGCTTGGGCTGGGCATCGGCATGATCAACTGCGTTTTGTCCGGGTTTGTGCCGGTATGGCAGACGATCTGGAACATCCTCACCCGGCCGCTGTTGCTGGCATCGGGCGTGATCTTGCTGTACCGCGATCTGCCGGATGCCGCGCAGTCGATCCTGTGGTGGAACCCGCTGAGCCACGTGACCGCTTTGGCACGGATGTCATTTTACCCCACGTTCGAGCCGCAGTTCATCTCGCACCTTTATGTGGCGTCGTTCGCGCTGATCCTGATCGCCATGGGTTTGCTGCTGCTGCGGCGCTTTCATCTGGAGGTGCTGGAGCGGCTCTGATCGGCTGCAGCCGCACGCAGTACATCTGCATGGGCAAGGCGCAGATCGCGGCGCACGCCGTCGCGTACCGCCATACGCAGCAGGCGGTAATAGCTGCGCCGTTCGGGGCCAGCGGGGTAACGCCGTCCGCGCCATGCCCACATCAGCGCCCGCGCGGCCAGCGCAGGCCAAAACAGAACAGGCCCCGCCGCAGCTCGGTAGACCAGCGTGAGATTGCGGTGGTAGTAATACACCTTCCAAAGCGGGCTGATGCGGCGCGCAGCGTCGCCCTGCAACGTGTCGCAGTCGTGTTCGAACCGCAGCGCCGGGTCAAAACAGATCCGCCCCCCGGCCCGCCGCAGCGCCAGCGAAAAGAGCGTGTCGTCCCCGTAGATGAACAGCCGTCCATCGGGGTATCCCGCGCGCGCAATCCCGTCGCGCGAGACGAACAGCCCGACAAAGGATCCCCCGTCCACCTCGCGTCGCGGCGCTTCGGCGCCATAGCCGTCCGCCCCGATATGAAATCCTTCGCGCCCGCGCAGCAGCGTCGCAAGGATGCGCGTGGGCGATCCGAACGGGTTCAGCAAGGGCCGGTTCATGTCGCAGATGTCGCCGTGCGAATACAGAACCGCGGAAACCCAAGCCGCGTGGCTGGTCCGGTCCATGTCCACAAACGCCGCCAATGCGCCGGGGGCGGGGCGGGCATCGTCATCCATCAGCACCAGCCAATCCGGGTCATGCCGATCCACCGCCGCGCGCATCCCTGCATCAAACCCGCCCGCGCCGCCCGTGTTGCTGGCGCTGCGGATTACATCCAGCCGCGGATCAGGATGCGCGGCCAGCCATTCGGCGGTGCCATCATCCGACGCATTGTCAAAGACGACCACGGCGCGCAGGACATCTTCGGGCGCGTCAAGCAGGCGCGCCAGAGTGGTCTTGAGCTGGGAAAGGCGGTTGTAGGTGACGACCAGCGCCACCAGGCTGGTGTCGCGCATGGCTGCTCCTGTTGGTGCGCGCGTTCTGACGAGCAAAACCCGGCCTGTCAAATGGCCCCGCCGCTATGGACGCATTGCGGGCGATGCTTTATCAGACCGCCAGCCTGCGCGACCGCGCACCGCCAGCAATCCGGGACCGGAATGAACGTCAAGATCTACGCGGCCTACCACCGGCTTGCCCCGCTTTTGTCATCGCCATCCGTTGTGCCTTTGCACGTGGGGCGCTCCAATGCGGCGGCCCCTCTGAACGGTATGAACGGGGACAACAGCGGAACGCATATCTCGGACCGCAACCCGACGTTCTGCGAACTGACGGCGCTGTATTGGGCCTGGAAAAACGACCAAACCAGTGACCTGATCGGCCTGATGCATTATCGCCGGTTGCTGGATTTGACGGGCCAGATGCCCGGTGGCGCGGTCGAACGCACGCCTGAGCGGCTGAATATCCCAGAATGGCTGGCGGACGCCGAGAGCTGGATCGCGCGCGAGGCGGCGGATTGGGACATCATCGTCCCGCGCCTGCACGAAATGGGGCGCACGGTCGAGGCAAACTATGCCGCAGGTCACCACGCCGAGGACTATGACCTGGTGCGCGAGATCATCACACGCGACCACCCGGAATACCTGCCCAGCTTTGAAGCGGTGTCCGCGGCCCACAAGGTGCGGCTGGGCAACATGATGCTGATGACGCGTCCTGTTCTGGACCGATACTGCACCTGGCTGTTCGATATTCTGTTCAAGGTCGAGGCAACCGACATCGCCCGCCGCCGTTACAGCCCGCATCAGGCGCGCTACATCGGATTTTTGGCCGAGCGTTTGCTGACAGTCTTTGTCCATCACGAGATGGCCCGGAACCCCAGCCTGCGGCTGCGCGAAGTGTCGATCCTGAACCTGGCCGAAACGCTGGTGACCCCGCATCTGGCGTCGGAACAGATGGATGACCCGCATGCGGTCAACGTCGCCTGTTCGGCGGATCGCGCCTATCTGCCCCACGCTGCGGCCATGCTGCAATCGCTGTGCGCCCACGCCGACCCGGCACGCAGCATCAACGTCTTTTTCCTGCACTCGGGCCTGACGCCGCGCGATATCGGCATGCTCGAAGAGGTCACGGCGGGACATGCGCGGCTGACGCTGTACCCCATCGACACGCGCGGCGCCTTTGACGGCAGCTATCGGTCTGCCAGCCGGGCCCCGTCAAACGCGACCTACAACCGGTTCCTGCTGCTGGATCTTTTGCCGGGGCTGGACCGGTTGATCTATCTGGACGTGGACGTGATCCTGCGCGCGGACATTTGCAAGCTGTTCGACACCGATGTCGGAGACGCCGCCATCGCCGCCGTGCCCGACTGGATCATGACCCGGACCCTGACCGGGCCGGTCAAGACGATTGATCCCGGCGTCCCGGACCTCGGCATCTATCACCGCGAGGTGCTGGAACTGAGCGACGATCAGATCGCCCGGTATTTCAACGCAGGTGTCCTGCTTTTTAACTTTGCCGCGTTTGAAGACGTGGCGGCGGAAAGCGCCGCCCTGATGCGCGAAGCGTTCGAAGGCCGGTATCTGTTCCGCGATCAGGATATCCTGAACCGTCATTTCCGCGATCGGCTGCATGTTCTGGACGGGCGCTGGAATGTCTTTAATTCACCAAGCGCTGCATATGCGCGGGTACCATCACCGAACCACGCGCGGGCCATGGCCGCGCGGCGCGATCCCTGGATCATCCACTACGCGGACCGAGACAACAAACCATGGTTCCTGAACGCGGTGCCGCTGTCGTCGCATTACTGGCAGGCGCTGATCCAGACACCGTTTTATGGCGAAGTTGTCGGGCAGGCGGCACGAACCGGAAGCCTGACCCATCGCACGAGCCCGATCGTGCGCACGGGCCGAGCTTTGGCAGAAAGAATGCCGATCCTCAAAGGCCCGCTTTTGCGGATCTATGCATGGCTGAAAGGCAAGCCACCTCGCACACGCTGAAAGAACGCGCATCAAGTTAAATCAGACTTTGGCCTGCGCGCCATCCTGGCGCCTGGCGAAAAATGACTTGCCTCAATCATCCAACCGGCGTGCCGTTCCTGCCCTGCCAGCCTGCGAAATACGAGGCGGCACAGGGCAGGCAATCACGCCGGAGCGGCAGGATCAGGAATCTTCCTGTTCCTTCAGTTCAAGCAATTCCTTGCGTTTGTTGATGATGGCGATTTCCGCCTCGATGATGCGCAGGCGGGCCTCGGCATCCTGCGCGCGAATTTCATTGCGTTCCGCTTTTTCGCGCAGTGCGGCCATGTCAGCGTCCATGTGAAAGTCTCCGGTCATTTTTTTGATCCAAACAGTTGCACTCGTTCCCGCCTGCCCGGTGCGTGTCCACCCGGCCTGCGTACTAAGCTCGTCCCTACTTCTTGCTGGCGACGCAATAGACGACGTTGGTCGTCAGTTCGCGCTCCTGGATGTCGGGCAGTTTCTTGCGCACGCGCTCGATGATCTCGGGCGTGAGCCGTTCCAGCGTCGCCGCAGACGAAGGAATCTCGTCCCAGATTTCGACGTCAAAGTACTTTTCGGTGATCGCCTTGATCTCATCCAGGCGGATGCGGTTCAGGTGCGTGCGGAAATAGTGATCGTCGGGCAGGTCATCCATGATGTCGATGTGCTGCCAATCATAGACCTGCGCCTGTCCCGGCACCGACAGGTCGATCTGGTCGGGGCGGTTGGGCGCGAAATGGTGCCCGTTCCAGCAATAGTAATTGTGGTGCAGGAACACGATGCGCGACGTGTCGTGCAGAAGCGGCACAAGGCCCGAGAACACCAGATCCAGCTGGATCAGGTGCTCGGTCACGTTGTGCAGCGCAATCGTGTCAAAGGTTTCCTGCACCGGCATGTCTTCGGCGATGCATTGGAACAGGCGCACGGCGGGAAGCGCCGCAGCGATTTCGTTGGGCGTCACGCCCATGTCATCCCATTCGCGCAAGCGCTTGTTCTTGGCGCGCGTGCTGTCCAGTTTCATCACCGGGTCGAGACCCGCATAGCTTTTGGCGCCTGCGATCAAGAAACCCATGCCATAGCCGCCAAAGCCACAGCCCACATCGATCACCGTCTTGTCCTTGACCATGTCGTGAATACGCTTGGGCCAGGTGACATAGTCAAACCGGCAGGACACGTCGACAAGATGCGCATCATAGTTGCGCAGCGCCCAGTCGAGATCCGATGCAAAGTGGAAATAGGCGATCTTGGCCTGAACCGGATCGCTGTTCCAGTCGGGACCGGGCTCCATACCGGCCAGAGCCTTTGCCGCCGCACGCATGTCCTCGGTCGGGCCATCGGTCCGGGCCGCGATGTAGCCCGCTTCGATCACGTCGATATGCGCTTTGGCTTCGGCGGCGATCTCGGCGGCGGCGATGCGTTCCAGAAGGCGCTCGGCAGGCGCGATGTTGGGATTGATTTCAAGCGCGTCCTTGGCCAGTTGCCGCGCTTCGGCCAGCTGCCCTTCGGCAAACAGAATGCGCGCGCGCTGGACCTTGGCACCGGCATGTTTGGGACGGGTCGCCTGAAACGCGTCCAGCAGCGTTCGGGCGGCGTCAAGGTTGCCTTCTTCGATCTCGACCCGGGCCATAAAGAACGCGGGCACACCAGCCTTGCGGGTCTTGAGCATCGGTTCGAGCAGGTCACGCGCCTTGGCAAAATCGCGCACCGACATGGCCTGGCGCACCTGGTCGAGTTCGGCGTCCTGTCCCTTGACTTGATCTGACATCCTCGGGTCTCCTTGAGCGACGGCGCGGCGCTGCCGCATATCCTGTTTAGTCTTTCGGCAAAAGCATGTCGGGCTCGTCCAAAGCCCGGGTCAGCGTGCCATTGCGCACCGGCGTACGATTTTCCCAGACCACAACAGACAGCGCGCCATCGGCGGCCGCCTCGACCATGTCCTGCGAGACAGGGATGCGGTATCCATGCGCCTCGAGGCCCGGCGTGCGACGGCCCAGAGCTGGCATTTCGACACTGGCGGCCGCGATGAACAACGGCGTGTCCCCTGACAAAACGGCAACGTGCACTGTTGTGTCCCGGTTGGCGCGGTCCCAGGCCCATCCCACCAGCCAATCGCCGGCGCACCACCCTGCGGCGTCCTTCGGCGCATTGAGAAAGGCACGCATGTCCGCGTTTTCCGCAGCCACCGGTGCAGTGAGCGTTTCGATCAGCGTCGCGCTTTTCGCGCGCAGCGCCTGACGCTCCAGCTCGGCACGGCCAGTGCCGGTGGCCAGCGACAGCAGCGCATCTACGTCCATGCCGCGGTCAAGATCGGCCTTTCGCAGCCGCACCCCGGGCCGCGTGGCGGCAGGTTTGTCGAATGTCACATATCCCAGACGTTCAAGCGCACGCGAAGCTTCGGGTTGATGCACATCTGCCGCGTCGACGCCGGCAAGGCTCAGAACCTCGTCATAGGACAGTCCCATGTCGATGGCTTTCTGGCTAAGACGCACCCCCGGCCCGGCAGACTCGCCATCGGGATCGATCACGCCGCTGGACATCAGATCACCCAGATCGTCGCTCGAGGCCGTGACGTCATCAAAGCTGCCCGAGCCTCCGAGAAGATCGGCAAGGTCCGACGCGGCCTGATCGCTGCCCAGCCGACCGGCATAGGCGGTGACCTCTTTCTGGCGCTGCAGGATCGCTGTCATGGACAGCGCCGACATGATCGGATTGCGCGCAGCCAGAGCGTAGGTGTTCACGGTCAGCTTGTTGATCCGCAGGAACTGGTTGCGCAGCTTTTGACCTTCGAGGTCATAAAGCCCCCAGCTGATCGGGTAGGACGTGCCGGCGTCCCACGCTTCGGGCAGAGGATAGCGCGACAGTGTCAGGTATTCGTCGCTGCCCTCTTCGCCATGTTCTTCGATCAGGTCGATCGTCTGCACGCTGTCGCGCAGTTTCAGCATCCGGATGCCCGGCCCGCGCGCAAACAGAATCAGGCTGTCCGTCGCTTCGTCCAGGCCGACAACCAACGCACGCTTGAGAGGTTGGGTGATATCGATCCGGTTCCAGTCGGTCGGCATAAGCCAGACCGAATCCGTCTCGCCCCGCCCGCCGTCACGCAGCACCTTGTCATCCAGCGCGCTGCCGCCGCCGCGCGTCTGGTGCAGCGCGGCAAGATTGATCTTGCGCTGCGCGATCGAGCTGTTGTCGATCAGCGGCTTGGCCTTGAGATAGGCATAGACCGCGTCTTCGGCCAGATCGCGGGCCTCTTGCGGGGCCTGCGGCCAGTCGAGCAAGGTTTCGGGGAACACCAGCAGATCGTCCGGGCCTTTTTCCACGGCACGGGTGACGTATTCATGCAAGATGCCCTGCCGCACGTCATAAGGCTCGAACGGGCCAAGCCGCGCGTACGTCTCGGCGCGCATGGCAAACAGCTCGGGGCCATAGGCGCGCGAGGTGAGGAAATGCGAGGCGATGTCGCCGCCAATGGGCAGGCCCAGAATGTCGCCATCCGCATGGAAGAACGTGGTGAACAGACAATCGGGCCGGTGCCCCAGCGCCAGCTTGGCCGCCTCGAAAAAGCCCGGACGCGGGCGGACGCCAGCGCCATGGGCAAATACGGTTGCGTCGGTTCCGGCATCCTGCGCCAGAGCGTTCAACGCATCACCCGCAGCCTGACCGATACAATCAAGCACACGCGCGTCGATGCCTGCATCCGCCAGTTGGTTTGCGGCAGAGGTTACAGCGGGGCGCATCGCGGCATCGTTGAAACCCAGAACGACACGGTCCGGCGCATCTTTGGCCAGCGCGGCGGCGAGCGATTTCAGGTCGTCCCCGCGCCGCACCAGAGCGGCAAAGCCGATCGAGCCGATGTCGCTGCCGGGTTTGTCCATTTCGGCCGTGATCTCGCGGATCGCGGCGGCGCGCCCGATCTCGTCGATCTTTTCGCCCACGTGGGCATGAAACCCGTACCAGACGCGCAGGTTCTCATCGTTCGAAAAGCTCGAATGCGCGATCACCTGACCTTCTTTCAGCACCCGCTCCAGCTGATCTGCAAGCGCGGTCGACTTGGGCTCGACCAGGCTGCGTTCGTGGTCTCCCGCGTCAATCAGCTCGGGCGTGCCGCCAACGGCCGTGGCAATGAAGGGAATGTTGTTCTCGAGCGTCTCGTAGACCGCCATGGTCGAGTTCTCGATCAGCGAGGGCATCACCGCGATCATGTCGCGCGAACACATGTGGCTGAGCGCTTCGGGCTGGTTCTTGTCGGTGATCAGCGTGACGGGGAAATCCCACGCCTCGGCCTTGGCGTTGATGTAATCCTCGACCTTCATGCCGCCCTGGGTCGCCAGCGGCGCGCCCCATTTGCCCATGAACGACACCTTTTCGGGCGCGATCCCGCGCTCCTTGAGGATGTCGAGCGCGTTGCACATCAGCTCGACGCCCTTGCGCCCCTCAAGCCGGCCAAAGAAGATCAGCTCTTGCGTCTTGACCAGGTCGCCAGGTTTGCGCGGCGGGCGCTGGTCGGTCACGATGACCTTTTTGAAGTCCACGATGTTGGGCTGCACAAAGACGTTGGCATCGGGCACCTTGTACCCGATTTCGCCCATGAATGTGATCAAGTGGGCCGACCCGCCGATCACCGCATCAGCAAGCTCGACGCATTTCTGTTCGGCATAGGCGGCCAGCACCAGTTCGCGCCGCTCGATGGGCTGCATCTGGTAGTGGCGGTTCCAGATGTGGGGCGACGAGGTTTTGACCAGGAACAGGGTTTCCTGAAACGCCAGCCCCAGCCGTTTGGCCATCAGCGCATAGACCATGCCGCCGCGCCATTCGGACGTGTGCACCACGTCGAACGGATCCTGATCGCGCAGCCAGTGGTAGGCGGCTGCAAAGCGTTCCTGCCATTCGACCGCCGCGCCCCAGCAGGGCTGTTCGGGAAATTGCAGGTAATGCAGGGTCACGCCGAAGTCGGCAAAGTGCTTGACCCAGTGTTCCGGCGTTTCGTCCTGCACCACGGGCCCCTTGAGGAACAGCACATGCACCTCGTGGCCATTGGCGGCCAGCCCTTTGGACAGGTGGTAGTAGGTCGACGCGATCCCGCCGTTACGGACCGGGCCGATAATCTCTTCGGTGACGATACAGACGCGCAGCGGCTTTTTCGCCGTGCTGAGGCCAACAGAGTCGATGGCCGGAAAGGTTTTGACCTCAAATTCGTCGATCTGCATGTCCGTCCCCCGCGAGCGTACAATCGCCCAAGTCCCAATCACGCGCCTTGCGGCCCGCCCCGCACACCGTTGCGCAAACGCAATGCTGTGTGCGGGATAGAGCGCGCACGGTCAAGCGAATGCCCGTAGCCGCGCGCACCAAGTGTGTCAGTGCCGTTTTGGGCACGTTTTCAACAAGGTGAGGAATCCCCGCCTTGTCCCCCTCAATACCGATA
>JAHDCH010000042.1 GCA_020629995.1 Pseudaestuariivita sp.
CCGCGCTGGCCAAGGCGCGGGGCGAGGCTGCGCTGACCCTCTGCGCGGGCAGCAGCAAGCATCCCGCCGAGATCGGCTTTGGCGTGGCGCTGCGCGACTATGGCTTTGACGCACACAAGACGACCGATGCCGCCGCGCCTGCGGATGTGTCGATCATGTGCACCAAGCCGGGCGAGGCCGAACAGGACTTTGTCCCGCTGGGCGCGGTGGCAGAGGGCGTGTTCTTTACCCGCGATCTGGTGAACGAGCCGGCCAATGTACTGACCACCACCGAATTCGCCAATCGCGTCGCAGCGATGGAAGAGATCGGCCTCAAGGTCGAAGTGCTGGAGGAAGACCAGCTCGAAGAGCTGGGCATGCGCACGTTGCTGAGCGTGGGCCACGGCTCGGCCAGCCCGTCCAAGGTGGCGGTGATGCAGTGGAACGGCGGCGGGGACGAGGCGCCGCTGGCGCTGGTCGGCAAGGGCGTTGTCTTTGACACCGGCGGCATCAGTCTCAAACCCGCGGGCGGTATGGAAGACATGACCATGGACATGGGCGGCGCGGGCGTTGTGTCGGGCGTGATGCGCGCGCTGGCGCTGCGCAAGGCACCGGCCAACGTGGTTGGGCTGATTGGCCTTGTCGAGAACATGCCTTCGGACCGGGCGACACGCCCCGGCGATGTTGTGACGTCGATGAAGGGCGACACGGTCGAGATCATCAACACCGACGCCGAAGGGCGGCTCGTCCTGTGTGATGTGCTCTGGTACGCGCAAGAGCGGTTCAAGCCGTGCGGCGTGATCGACCTGGCCACGTTGACCGGCGCGATCATCATCGGGCTGGGGCATGACAATGCCGGCGTCTTTTCCAATGACGACGGCCTGTGCAACAAGTTCCTGCGCGCGGCGGCAGCCGAAGGCGAGGGCGCGTGGCGGATGCCACTGGGCCAGGCCTATGACGACCAGCTGAAAAGCCGCATCGCGGATATGAAGAACGTGGGCGGGCGGCCCGCCGGGTCGATCACGGCGGCGCAATTCCTGCAGCGGTTCATTCAGGACGGGATGCCCTGGATCCACCTGGATATTGCCGGTGTCGCCTCGGTCAAAGCGCCGACGACCTTCGCGCCCAAAGGGGCGACCGGCTGGGGGGTGATGGCGCTGAACCGGCTGGTGGCCGATATGTGCGAAAAGGACTGATGGGCGCGGCCTTCTTCTATCACCTGACGCGCGAGCCGCTTGAGGTGGCCTTGCCCATGCTGCTGGGCCGCGCACTGGGCGCGGGCTGGCGCGTGGCCGTGCGCGGCACTGATGAGGGGCGGCTGGCATGGCTGGACGAAAAGCTGTGGCTGGACCCCGAGGAGGGGTTCCTGCCACATGGTCTGGCCGGCGGCGCGCATGATGCGCACCAGCCAATCCTGCTGACGACCTCGCCAGACGCGCCCAATGGGGCGACCTGCCTCATGGCGGTCGACGGGGCCGAGATCGCCGCGGAAGAGGTTAGCGCCTTGGACCGGGTCTGCATCCTGTTTGACGGGCATGACGAGGCCGCGCTGAGCCGCGCGCGCGGCCAGTGGAAAAGGCTCAAGGACGCGGGCTGCGCGGCGCAGTACTGGTCGCAGGAAAGCGGACGCTGGGAAAAGAAGGCCGAAACGGGTGATGGGTGACGAGCACCCATCCTACGCGGGATGGCACCTGTAGGATGGGTGCTCGTCACCCATCTTTGCCGTAGGACAGGGGCAGCGCCTCAAGCCCGTGGAAGTGGTACAGGTTGGCATAGCGCGGCGGCGCGGCAAACTTCAGATCGTTCAGGCGCGAGAACAGCACGTGCATCCCGATCTTCAGTTCGAGCCGGGCCAGAGGTGCGCCCAGACAGAAATGGATACCACCGCCAAAGCTGGTGGATGGCCGGACCGGGCGCGCGGCGTCGAACCGGCCCGGATCGGCCCATGCCGCGGGATCGCGGTTCGCCGCGCCCAGGACCAGTGCGACCTCGTCGCCACGGTCAAACACATGCCCGCCCACCTCGCAGCGCTCGTAGGCGATGCGGGTGAAGATGTGCAGTGGCGGGTCGTGGCGCAACACTTCCTCGACCGCGGTCTCGCACGCCGGCACGCGAAACGCCGCCTCGGCGCCTGCTTCGATCACCGCTTTGACGCCATTGCCAAGCGTGTGCACCGTTGCCTCATGCCCTGCGTTCAGCAGCAGCACGCAGGTGCCGATCATCTCGTCGGTGCTGAGGCGCGCGCCGTCTTCTTCGGCCGCGATCAGATGTGACAGCAGATCATCGCCGGGTGCTGCGCGTTTGGCCGCGACTTGCGCGCGCAGGTACTCGGTGAACTCGGCGGCCGCAGCTTCGGCTGCATCTTCAATGCCGCGGTCGCGCCGCGCCTGATACATCGCCACCATCGCGTTCGACCAGCGCAGCAGGTCCGGCCAATCGCCTTCGGGCACGCCCAGCAGACGGGCGATGATTATGACTGGAAGGCGCGTGGCATAGGCGGGCAGAAGATCAACCTCGCCACGCGGAAACGCGTCGATCAGCTGGTGGGCCAGGGCTTCGATCTCGGGCGCAAGGCCCATGATCCGGCGGCTGGTAAAGGCGCGCAGCACCAGCCCGCGCAGACGGGTATGGCGCGGCGGTTCCAGATCGAGCATCGAATGCGCCTCGACCGCGTCGAAGGCCCGCAAGTGCGGCCGGTCTTCACGCGGCACCAGCGGCGCGCGCCCGAACCGGCGGTCCTTGAGCAACGCCTGCACCAGCCCGTGCGACATGGCCGCAGGCATCGCGTAGTCCTCCCACCAGACCAGAGGGCCGGCATCGCGGGCGCGGTCATAGACCGGGTAGGGATCCTGCACAAAGGCAGGGTCGGTCGGGGATTGGCGGAGCACATACATGCGCGCCTTGTCGGGCAACGCGCTTTTCAAGGCAAGGCCGGTCTTGTACGCACAGGGGTATGGGACAAGGCGGACGCTATCTGATTGGCCTCGCGGCTGCGGGGCTGTGCCTGACGCTGATCGTGGCGGCGGGGGTGTGGTGGCTGGGCTATGGTCAGGCGCTGGATCAGGTTGCGCGGCGCGGCGAGGCGGATCTTGCACTGGCCTCTGACCGGCTGACGGCCCAGCTGCAACGCTATCAGGAGGTTGCGGTGCTCAGCGCCGAGCACCCGGCGCTGGCCGGGTTGCCCGAAGGCGCACCGCGCGAGGCCGCCGATGCGTTGCTGCTGGAAATCGCCGACAAGACGTCGGCTCTGGCCCTGTTTTACGTCGGTGCCACGGGCAAGGTTCTGGCGGCCTCGCACCCGGGAGCCGAACGCGACGTGTCCGGCGCCGCCTATTTCCGGCGCGCCATGACCGGCGCGCTGGGCGCCGAGCCGGGGATCGAGCCGCGCACCGGAGGACGCGCCTATTTCTATGCAGCGCCGTCATTCGGGCCGGAAGGCAAGGTGCGGGGTGCGCTGGTGGTCGCCGCCGACATGGAAAACGTCGAAAGCGAATGGCGCGGCGCGCGGCCCGCTGTCTATTTCGTGGATGCAGGCGGCGAGGTCTTTGTGTCGAACCGTTCCGAGCTGGTGTTCTGGACCCGCGCTGCGGGGCGCGCTGGGCTGGGTCCGCCAACCGGCACGGTTCCCATGACCGAGCGCATCGTCAACGGGCACGAAATCTGGCACCAGGATTACAGCGCCTATGTTCCGCAAAGAGCCCTGCATCTTGTGCGCGACCTGCCGGTGATCGGTCTGACCGGAGAGGCGCTGATCGACGTGAACCCCGCACGGCGGATCGCGTTCCTGCAGGCTGCTGCCGTTGCAGGGCTGATGCTGTTCTTTGTCTCGCTGCTGAGCGTGGCGATGGTGCGTCGCCGGACCTTGTCCGAGGCGAATGCCGTGCTCGAAGACCGGGTGACTGCGCGCACGCAGGCGTTGCTGGCCGCAAACTCGGCGCTGCGGCACGAGGTGGGTGAACGGCAGGAGGCCGAGGCCAAGCTGACGCAGGCACAGGCCGAACTGGTCCAGGCCAGCAAGCTGTCCGCGCTTGGCCAGATGAGCGCGGGCATCAGCCACGAGTTGAACCAGCCTCTGATGGCAATCCGGTCATTCGCGGAAAACGGTGCGGCCTTTATCGAGCGCGGCCATCCGGACAAGGCGGCGCAGAACCTTGGACGCATTTCGGACCTCGCGCGGCGCATGGGGCGGATCATCAAGAACCTGCGCGCCTTTGCGCGACAGGAAACCGAGCCTTTCGGCGTCATCGACCTGGGCGCGGCGATTGCGACCGCGCTCGAAATGACCGAAGACCGCCGCCGCCGCGACGGTGTCGCGCTGGTCTATGCGCCGCCCGCCGCGCCGATCTGGGTCGAGGCCGGTGACGTGCGGCTGGCGCAGGTGCTGGTCAACCTGATCACCAATGCCTGCGATGCGATGCAGGGTGCACAAGGTGCGCAGCTGGAAATTGGCGTGGCCGAACAGGACGGGCGCGCCTCGGTGACGGTGGCCGACACCGGGCCGGGGCTGGGCGACCCCGAAAAGATCTTTGACCCGTTCTATTCGACCAAAGAGGTCGGCGCCTCGGAAGGGATGGGGCTGGGCCTGTCGATCAGCTACGGCATCGTGCAAAGCTTTGGCGGGGCCATCCGCGGGCGCAACCGCAGCGGGCCGCAGGGCGGCGCGGAATTCACGGTTGACCTGGTGGCCGCAGCCGCAGAAGACGCAGCATGACACAAAACCCGCGCATCCTGCTGGTCGATGATGACGCCGCCGTGCGCGAGGCGCTGGCGCAAACGCTCGAGCTGGCGGATATGGACGCGATTGTCACCGGGTCGTTTGTCGCGGCCAAGGATCACATTGCCCGCTCTTTCAGCGGGGTCATCCTGTCGGATATCCGCATGCCCGGGCGCGACGGGTTTCACCTGCTGGATCATGCGCGGGCCGTCGATCCCGAATTGCCCGTGGTCCTTCTGACCGGCGAAGGCGACATCCCCATGGCCGTGCGCGCCATGGGCGAGGGAGCCTTTGCCTTTCTGGAAAAACCCTGCGCACCAGCCGAGCTGATCGAGGTGTTGAACCGGGCGCTGGATGCGCGGGCGGGCGTCATGGCCTTGCGGGCCGAACGCCGCCGTGCCGAAGAAGGCGACGCCGCCGCGCGTTTGCTCTTTGGCGTGTCCGACCGCGCCGAAAGCCTTCGGGCGCAGGTGCGCGCCGCGGGCCGGTCGGACGCCGAAACGCTGATCACCACACCGCCGGGCGGGGGCGTGTCCAAGGTGGCCGAAGCGATCCACCTGTGCTCGCCCCGCCTTGCCGCGCCTTTTGTCAAGGCGTCGGCTCAGGGCATGACCCGCGCCGACCTCGACGCGGCGCTGAAACGTGCGGACGGCGGCAGCCTGTTCCTGGACCAGATCGGCGCGCTGGACGCCGATGTGCAGGTGCACCTGCTGGACCGGCTTGAAAGCGGCAGCGCCCCGCGTGTGATCGCCGCCAGTCAGGAGCTGCTTGACGAGGTTGGCGGCAGGGGAGGCTTTTTGCCCGACCTGTTCTACCGGCTGGCGGTGATGCGGGTGCATATCCCCGCGCTGGCCGACCGCCCCGAGGACATCCCCGAGCTGTTTCGCCACTATGTCGCGCAGGCAGCCGAGCAATCGGGGCAGGCGGTACCCGACGTGCCACCCGGCGTGATCGCGGCGCTGATGGCGCGCGACTGGCCCGGCAATGCCCGCGCGCTGATGTCCGAGGCGATGCGCTTTGTGCTGGGCGTGTCGGATGCGCCTGCGCCGGATGCCGGGCTTGGGCTGGCCGAGCAGATGGCGCAGGTCGAACGCTCGCTGCTGGCCGAAGCCCTGCGCCGCGCGGGCGGGCAGGCCAGCGCGGCCGCCTCGGCGCTCAAGCTGCCGCGCAAGACGCTGTACGACAAACTGGCCCGTTACGGGCTGCGCCCCGAGGATTTTCGCTGACGGCAGTTGTGCGGAATTCCGCACAAACCGCGCGATGGCCTGTGCGGGATTTCGCACGCCTTGCGTGTGCCATGATCCGTGCCGGTCAGACTGCGCCTCACATCTTGCTGAAAACAGGCCGGTTTTCACGGATTGCCATTTTGTTGATCACCAAGCCTTGAGCGGTGCACGCCCTTGCCCGACCATGTGCGCGAGGCGGGATACACCCGCTCGTCACTGGTCAAATCTAGGGAGGATGACCCATGAAATTCCTGGCAACCGCCGCAACCGCACTCGCGCTGAGCGCAACGGCCGCCTTTGCCGCCTGCGACGCGGGCGAGATCGTGGTCAAGTTCAGCCACGTCACCAACACCGACAAGCACCCCAAGGGGATCGCGGCCACCCTGCTGGCCGAGCGCGTCAATGACGAGATGAACGGCACCATGTGCATGGAGGTCTTCCCGAACTCCACGCTCTACACCGACGAAAAGGCTCTTGAGGCGCTGCTGCAGGGCGATATCCAGCTGGCCGCGCCGTCGCTGTCGCTGTTTGAAAAGTTCACCAAGCAGTACCGCATCTTTGACCTGCCGTTCATGTTCAAGAACATCGAGGCGGTTGATGCGTTCCAGGCGTCGGAAACCGGCACCTCGCTCAAGAACGCGATGCAGCGCCGCGGCCTTCAGGGGCTCGAGTTCTGGCACAACGGCATGAAGCAGATGTCGGCCAACGTGCCGCTCATCAACCCGTCGGACGCCAATGGCCTCAAGTTCCGCGTTCAGCCGTCGGACGTTCTGGTGGCGCAGATGGAAGCCATCGGAGGCTCGCCCCAGAAAATGGCCTTTGCCGAGGTTTACGGCGCGCTGCAACAGGGCGTTGTCGACGGGCAGGAGAACACCTGGTCGAACATCTTTGGCCGCAAGTTCTTTGAGGTGCAGGACGGCATCACCGAAACCAACCACGGCATCATCGACTATCTGGTCGTGACCAGCGTCGACTGGCTGGACAGCCTGGACGCGGGCACCCGCGATCAGTTCCTCGCCATCCTGCGCGACGTGACCGAGCTGCGGAACTCGGAATCGACCAAGGTCAACGAAGAGGCGAAGCAGGCGATCCTGGCCGCCGGCGGTGAAGTGCGCAGCCTGACCGCCGAACAGCGCGCCGCATGGGTCGAGGCGATGAAGCCCGTCTGGGAGCAATTTGCCGACGACGTGGGGCAGGAAAACATCGACGCCGCACAGGCGATCAACAGCGGCCTGTAACCCGCGGATCGCATGAACAGACAGGGCCGGAGACGGCCCTGTCCTCATATTGGGGGAGGGGCAGGGATGAAGCATTCCTGGACAGACAAGCTGGAGGAGACGATCATCGCGCTCCTGCTGGGCCTGATGACGATGATCACCTTCGCAAACGTCGTCGCCCGTTATGTCTATAATTCGAATATTCTGTGGGCGCTGGAGATGACGGTGTTCCTGTTTGCCTGGCTGGTGCTGCTGGGCGCGTCCTATGGCGTCAAGCAAAGCGCGCATCTGGGCGTCGATCTGCTGGTCGAGATGGCCTCGCCGCCCGTGCGCCGGGTCATGGGCCTGATCGCGGTGGCGGTATGCCTTGTCTTTTCGCTGATGATGCTCAAGGGCGCATGGGATTACTGGGCCAATTTCGCCAACCTGCCCGGCACTGAGGGCCGCTGGTTCCCGCTGGGGTTCGAGGACAAGTACCGCCCCAAGGGCTGGTACGAGGTTTATTCGGTACCGCATCCGTCCTGGCTGGGCTGGATGGCAGACGTGTTCAACGAAGGCGAAGAGTACGAAAAGATCCCGCGCTTTATCCCCTATGCGGTGCTGCCGCTGTCGATGGCGCTGCTGGTCTACCGGTTTGCGCAGGCCGCCTGGGCGATCTGGACGGGCAAGTCCGACCGCATCGTGGCCAGCCATGAAGTTGAAAACGAGCTCGAGGAAATCCGGGCCGACCGCGCTGAGGAGAAAGCCTGATGGACGTCGTTCTTCTGTTTGGCATGGTCATCGGTCTGCTGATGATCGGTGTGCCGATTGCCGTGTCGCTGGGCATGAGCTCGATCCTGTTCCTGCTGTGGTTCTCGGACACCTCGATGGCGTCCGTCGCTCAAACGCTGTTCTCGGCGTTCGAGGGGCACTTTACCCTGCTGGCGATCCCGTTCTTCATCCTTGCGTCGTCCTTCATGACGACGGGCGGCGTGGCGCGGCGGATCATCCGCTTTTCCATCGCCTGCGTGGGGCACTTTCCCGGCGGGCTGGCGATCGCGGGCGTGTTTGCCTGCATGCTGTTTGCTGCGCTGTCGGGGTCGTCGCCGGCCACGGTGGTTGCGATTGGGTCGATCGTGATCGCAGGCATGCGGCAGGTGGGCTATACCAAGGAATTTGCCGCGGGTGTCATCTGTAACGCAGGCACGCTGGGCATCCTGATCCCGCCGTCCATCGTGATGGTCGTCTATGCCGCCGCGGTTGAAGTCTCGGTCGGCCGGATGTTCCTGGCTGGCGTGATCCCGGGCCTTTTGGCCGGCCTGATGCTGATGATCGCGATTTATATCATGGCGCGGGTCAAGAACCTGCCCAAGGGTGAATGGCAGGGCTGGGGCGAAATCTTTGCCGCGGGCCGCGAGGCAGGCTGGGGCCTGTTCCTGATCGTCATCATTCTGGGCGGCATCTATGGCGGCATCTTTACTCCGACCGAAGCGGCGGCGGTGGCGGCGGTCTATTCGTTCTTCATCGCCTGCTTTGTCTACCGGGACATGGGTCCGCTTGCGGACAGCAGCGCGCGCAGCCTGTCGGCGGCAGCGGTGGACGTCGAAATCGGCGGCAACCGCAAAAGCCTGCTGCAAAAGCCCTGGGCCGTCATCACCGCGTTCTTTCACCCCGACACGCGCCAGACCCTGTTCGAAGCAGGCAAGCTGACGGTGACGCTGCTGTTCGTGATCGCCAACGCGCTGATCCTGAAACACGTGCTGACCGACGAACAGGTGCCGCAAAAGATCGCCTCGGCGATGCTGGATGCGGGCTTTGGCCCGGTGGTGTTCCTGATCGTGGTCAACATCATCCTGCTGATCGGTGGTCAGTTCATGGAGCCGTCGGGCCTGCTGGTCATCGTGGCGCCGCTGGTCTTTCCCATCGCAATCGAGCTGGGGATCGACCCGATCCACCTTGGCATCATCATGGTGGTGAACATGGAGATCGGGATGATCACGCCGCCGGTGGGGCTCAACCTGTTCGTGACCTCAGGGGTGGCTGGCATGCCGATGATGGCTGTCGTGCGCGCCGCGCTGCCCTTCCTCGCCGTGCTCTTCGTCTTCCTGATCATGGTGACGTATATCCCGTGGCTGTCGACCTTCCTGCCCAACACGTTCATGGGGCCGGAGCTGATAACAAACTGACGGGCTTGGCCCTGTCGACATTGCGCGCCGCTCCGGGGATACTCGGGGCGGCGCGTTCATTTTGCGCCTTGGCCTTTTCAGGGGGGCGCGGCATTTGATGCGATGGATTTTGGCTTGGGTCTTGGCGGTGGGTCTGCTGAGCGCGCCCGCGCGGGCCGACATGGCCTTTTCCGACCTGATCGACCGGGCCGTGGCCCAGCGCCAGGCGGGCGACCTTGCAGGGTTTGCCGCCACACTGGGCGCGGCTATCAGCGCGTATGACGCGCAAGGGATGCAGAACCTGCAGCTTTTGTCGGATGCGTTCTATTTCAAGGCGGCGGCCGAACGGCGGACGGGCGACAGCATGGCGGCGCTGCAAACCCTGGACATGGCCGAAGGACGCACGCCCCCTTTGATCCAACGCCTACCCGAGATGGCGATGCTGCGCGGCGAGATCTACATCGACCTCAACCTTTATGCGCAGGCCGCTGCCCTGTTCGACACCGCGGCAACGCATATCGCGCTGCTGGATGGAACTGGCCGTTTCCGGCCCACTGAACCGGCCGAGCTGCGCGTGCTGGCCACCTTTGCGCGGGCGCGCGCGGGATTTACTGTCGCGCCTCCGCAGCTGGACCGGATGCGGAGCGACGTGGATCAGATCGGCGCAGCATCCGGAGGCACATATCACACTGGCCAGCTCCTTTTGCTGCAGGTCGACGAGTTTGCCGGCCGGGTCCGTGAGGCGCGCGAGGGGTACCTGAACCTTGCTGCCGAGGCAGACCCTGTCACGGCGGCGTCGGCGCTCAAATCCGCCGCGCTGATTGACATGCAGCTTGGGCGCCGCGATCTGGCGGTTCGTGCCGCGCGCGATGCGCTGGCGCTGGAGGCGCTGCAACCAGAACCGGCGCTGGTGCTCGAAGCTCTGATCGCCCTTGCCAGTGATCCAGGGGCTGCGGCGGGGCAAGTGAAAGACTGGCAGCGGCGGCTTGATGGCAGCGGCGGGGCCTTGCCCGTCAAGCTGCGCGCAGCCGTCGAGTTGATGCTGCTGGCCAGCCAGGCGATGCTGGCCGAGCCTGAGGCCGCATCAGGGTTGGATCCGTCCGAGGTTGATCTGTCGTATCTCGGACAGGACGCCTTCCCCGAGGACGCCTATCTGCGCCGCCGCGTCTTCGACATCCGCCTGACCCTGGCCGAACTGTTCGACGCTGCCGGGCACGTGGAGGCCGCGCGGGACATCTTTCAACCCATCTGGCTGGACCCCGGCGCCGCAGACACGCAGCGCGCCCGCGCCGTCGCGGGGCTTGCGCGCACGGGGATCGCGCAGGATGGTCACATCACGGACAATTTGCGCTTTGGCGCGGGCATGGCCGAGCAGGCGGCGCGCTATGCGATGCACCAGCTGGCGTCCTTGCCGGCGCGTCAGGCTCCGGGTTTCCGCCAACAGGTCGCGCGGCTGGCAGCGACGCTGGAGCAATCGGTGGACCTTGCGTTTGATGCTCTGGCGTCGGACCCGCCCATCGGGCCTTGCGACACGCAGATCAGCTGCGACCAGACAGGCCCGTTCTTTTTCCCATGGGAGCCCGAGCCGGGCTATGTGGGTCTGAGCCAGGGCGGCACCTATCCGGATCTGCTGGAGCGGACCTTTGCGCAGATGCAGACCGCGCGCCATTCCGAAGCCGGGCAGGCCATCGCCGCGATGACCGCGCGTCTGGCGGCCGGCGATGATGCGCTGGGGGTCTTGTTGCGGGCCCGCGACGGTCTGATCGCGGCGCGCGCGCTTGCCGCGCGGGGCGGGGCGGCGACCCGCGCCGAAGTCCTGCGTCTGGATGCCGAAATCACCCGGGCCGAGACCCGGCTGGCGCAGGACTTTCCCGCCTATGCCCGTCAGGCCGCGCCGCCGGGCCTCAGCCTTGCGGATGCGCGCGGACTTCTGGCGGCGGGCGAGGCGCTGGTTGTGTCGCTGGCGACTGGCCGGGGCCTGCATACGCTGGCGCTTGATGCGCGCGGGGTCACGTGGCACCGGGCCGCGCTACCCCGCGCGGACCTGCGGGCCAAGGTCGCGGCCCTGCGCGCAGGCCTCGATCCTACTGCCGCCACCCGCGCTGCAGCGGCCCTTGATGACACCGATGGTGCCGCCGAGGCGGATGCCCCGTTTGACCGCGATCTGGCGCATGATTTGTACGAGGCGGCATTGGGGCCGGTTCTGCGGCATCTGGCACCCGGCGCCACGCTGCTGGTGGTGCCGGATGATGCGTTGCAGACGCTGCCGTTCGGGGTGCTGATCCGCGCGCCGACCCCGCCGGATGCGCCTTGGGCCGCGGTGCCCTGGGCGATCCGTGACAATGCCTTTGCCACGCTGCCAACGCCCGGCAGCCTGCGTGCTTTGCGCCGCGATGCGCAGCCCAGTCGCGGCACACTGCCATTCCTGGGGGTTGGCGATCCCGTGTTCGACGCCGCACGGCAGCGTGTCGCGCTTGCGCCATTGCCGGAAACCGCGGGCGAGCTGCGACTTCTGCGCGATAAATTCGGAGGCGGCACGTTGCGGCTGGGCACAGATGCAACGCGTGCCGCGCTGCACCCCGAAGAGCTGGCCGAGGCCCGGGTCATCGCCTTTGCCACCCATGGTCTGCTGGGCGGCGAAGCACCGGGTCTGACAGAACCCGCGCTGGCGCTCACGCCGGATGGACCGGAAGATCGCGGCTTGCTGACGGCCAGCGCCATTTCGGAGATGCAGCTGGATGCCGATTGGGTGATCCTGTCGGCCTGCAACACCGGCGCGGGGCCAGATGCGGCCAGTGCCGAAGGGTTGTCAGGACTTGCACGCGCGTTTTTCTATGCTGGCGCGCGGCGCGTTCTGGTGTCGCACTGGCCGGTGCAATCCGATGCGACCGTCGCGCTGACCACCGGTCTGGGCACGGCTTTGGCCGATGACACCGGACCCGAGGCCTTGCGCCGCGCGATGCTGGCGATGATCGATGACCCGCTGGCGCCACCAGACTGGGGGGACCCGGCCGTTTGGGGGCCATTTGTCGTGGCCGGAGGATAGCCGCCCGCAAGCCCGGTCTGGTCCTATTCCTTGGGCCAATCTGGGGATGTGCAACTGCGGCATTCGCCTTAAAGTGCGCCAAAACAAACCCACACACCGGGAGCAGACGTGGAACAGCTGACACTGACCTTCGAAATGATGGCCGTTCTGGGCCTGTTGGGGCTGACTGTCCTGCTGTTTGTTTCGGAAATCGTGCGGATCGACGTGGCCGCCCTGTCGGTCATGGTGCTGCTGGGCGCGCTCAGCTACGTGCCGGGGCTGGGCAACCTTGCGGATGTCACGCAGCTGTTTGACGGCTTTGCCTCGAACGCGGTGGTGTCGATTATCGCGGTGATGATCATTGGCGCGGGGCTCGACAAGACAGGGCTGATGTCGAAGGTCGCGTCGCTGATCATGAAAAAGGGCGGCACAACCGAAGGGCGGATCATCCCCATCGTTTCGGGTGTGGTGGGCGTCATTTCATCCTTCATGCAGAACGTGGGTGCGGCGGCGCTGTTTCTGCCCGTGGTCAGCCGGATTTCGTCGCGCACAGGGATTCCGCTGTCGCGGCTGCTGATGCCCATGGGCTTTTGCGCGATCCTGGGCGGAACGATCACGATGGTCGGGTCCTCGCCGCTGATCTTGCTGAACGACCTTCTGCTCAGCGCGAACACGATGCTGCCGGACGGCCAGAAGATGGAGCCTTTTGGCCTGTTTGACGTGACTCCCGTGGGGATCATGCTGGTGCTGACCGGGATCCTCTATTTTGTCCTGTTTGGCCGCTGGGTGCTGCCGGCCAAGCGTGACCGGGGCAGTGACGCGTCCTCGGCGCAGACGATGCAGGCCTATATCCAGCGCACCTACGGGCTGAAGGCCGACATCTTCGAAGTGCGCGTCCCCGAAGGATCGATCCTGATCGGGCAGAGCCTGACCGACATCATGGTTGCGCACCATCTGTACATTCTTGGCACCTCCTACCGCGGCAAGAAGGTGATCGCGCCCATGGCCGACACCACGATCGAGGCGCCCGCGCGGCTTGCGGTGCTGGGCCTGCGGCGGGTCGTGCAGGACGAGTTTGCCGAGCCATACGGGCTTGAGATCATGCCGGCGCTGGATGTCTTTTCCGAAGACTTTGCGCCGACGCAATCAGGTGTGGCCGAGGTGGTCGTGCCGCCCGGGTCCACCATGATCGGCAAATCGTCCAAGGATTTGGCCATGCGGCAGACCTATGGTCTGTCGCTTCTGGGCATTCACCGGGGTGAGGAAACCCTGAGCCATGTCGAGACCGAGGATCATGAGGCGACCCATATCGGGATCGTGCCGTTCCAGGCGGGCGATACCCTGGTGGTGCACACCCAATGGGAAAAGCTGACACGTCTGAAACGGGCCAGCCGCGATTTTGTCGTCGTGACCTCGGATTTCCCGCAAGAGGAGCTGCGCCCCCACAAGGTGGGTTGGGCGCTGGCGTTCTTTGCCGTGGCGCTGGCGCTGATCCTGTTCACCGATGTGCGCCTGTCGTTGTGCCTTCTGGTGGGTGCTGTGGGCATGATCCTGAGTCAGGTTCTGTCGATTGACGAGGCCTATGAGGCTGTGGGGTGGAACACCGTGTTCCTGCTGGCGTCGCTGATCCCCCTGGGGCAGGCGGTGCAGGCGACGGGCACCGCGGAATGGATTGCGCAAGGGGTGCTGACTTTGCTGGATGGCTGGCCGCTTTGGGCGCTGCAGACCGGGCTGGCTGTTCTGGCGACAGGGTTCACGCTGGTGATGTCGAATGTCGGGGCGACCGTGCTGCTGGTGCCGCTGGCGGTGTCCATTGCGATCGCCGCTGGCGGCGATCCGGCGATCTTTGCCCTGACAGTCGCGATCTCAACCTCCAATTCGTTCCTGATCCCCACGCACCAGGTCAACGCGCTGATCATGGGGCCGGCGGGCTATCGGGTTGTCGATTTCGTGCGCTCGGGCGGGATCATGACGATCCTGTTCCTGATCGTGTCGATGACCGGGATGGCGCTGTTCTTCTGAGCTGTGAAGATGGGTGCCGAGCACCCATCCTACACGTCAGGCAGCCGTCAGCGCGGCGATGATCGGCCCGAAATCGGACGCCTTGAGCGACGCGCCGCCCACCAGCGCACCGTCCACGTCGGCCACTTCGAAAATCTCGGCTGCGTTGCCGGGTTTGACCGACCCGCCGTACAGCAGGCTGATCTCGGTGGCCGCGGCGCCCAGCCG
>JAHDCH010000043.1 GCA_020629995.1 Pseudaestuariivita sp.
GCAGCAATATCGCGGATCCCTGAGCATCGCTGCAGGCCTATTTTCTGGCTGTCCATGATGCGTGTGCGAAACTCGGCCAAAAGCGAGCCATCGCGACGTAAGACCGCAATATAATACACGCGTCCAAGGTCCGATTTTGCAACCTTGGTTCCCGAGGGCAGCTGGCGATCAAACTCATCGAGTTGAAACCCGATCGCAACCTGATCGACGTCAAATGCGAACACAATGCCGCGCTTTCCGATGTGGGTTCCTCGCTTTTTAACGTAGCCTTCTGATTTGAGCGTTTTCTTCCCATTCTCTCCAACCTGGAAACGCCGCGCGAGGACCGAATGCTCAAAATCAAAAAATGTCGAAAGGCTTGTATCCCCATCCGTCCTCAAACCGAACAGGCTGTGCAAGGATCGACTATTTTCTTCGATCACTGATTTGTGCGAGACGATTGGCACGCCCGGTGCCACCGTCAGAGCACTTGGATAACGCGTTTGCGTATGCTGAAATGAGACACCAAATTGGACGCCGTTGTGGCGATATCCACGCGTCGACCCCTGCCCGACGAATGGTTGAAAACCATCGTCTTCAAAATCAACAATATCGGCAGTGAACTCGTCAGCCAATCCGTAAGGGATTTCGACAACCTGCTCAGACATTGCAGAAGATGCAGACAGAATGAGCCAGACCGACATGGCACGAACAAGAAAGCATATTTCGGTCATGTAACATCCTCGCGGCACAGAGCCTGACACAGGCAATGCACCCCGCCACCGCCCAAGGTGAACATGGACATGTCGGGCTCGAACACTTCGAAGCCGAGGGCGCGCATCTTGGCGTTCAGCTCGTCCGCGCCTTTCATCGACAAGACCTTGCCGTGCCCAAGCGCCACGAGGTTCACGCCCAGATTTTTCGCCTCGCGGTAGGGCACGTCGACAAAGTCGAACCCCCAGTCGCGCAGGTGTTCGACCAGCCATGGCTCCATCGCATCAAGACAGGCGACCAGCAGCTTTTCAGCCAAAGGCACCACCAGACCATCCATATGGACGAATTCGCGTGAAATGGGGGCGGTCAGAGCCTCCCACCCTTCATCGCGCACAAATTGCGCGACCTGCTCGGCGCCCTCTTTTTCGGACCGTTCCCCGCAATAGCCGATCAGAACGCGACCCGGTTCGAGGATGACAAAATCGCCGCCTTCGAAATGGCCGGCGGTGGCGTATTTCCAGATCGGGATGCCTGCCGACTGGTAGAAAGGGATGACGGTCGCATAGTCGGACCGGCGCACCTTGAGCTGCATATGGCAGATCAGCGCGCCCCAGGGGGTCATGGCCGAGCTGTCGCGGGCAAAGAAATTGCGGTGCATCGCCTCGTCCGCGGGCAGGTAGTGACAGCTGACGCCGGCCTCTTCGTAGATGCGCACCATCTCGGCGTGCTGCGCCATGGCCAGCTGGTGATCGAAGCGCACGCCCGTGCGGTCCGCATTGGCCAGCGTGCGGCCGATCAGAGGCCCCGCGTCGACCCAGCGGTAAAAGTCGGGCTGTCCCAGCAGGACATGGCTGAGCGGTGCGTAATCGTTGGTGATGCCCCAGGGCACCTTCGAGGTGTCGGCCATTGCGTCCTCCGGCGTTTTTGCCAGAGTGGCACAGCTGGCCCCCGCCGCGAAGCCCAAACCCGGACGCGTGCGGGATTACGCGGCCAGGGCCGCGCTTTCAAAGGATTTGGCGATGTGCCGCGCGGGGCGCTGGCCGGCAACTCCACCGCCAAGCGCCAGACCCGGAAAGAAACGGGCCAGTTCCTGCGCGGTTGCCTCGCATTGATCGGCATCGCCGGCCAGATAGCTTTCGGACATCGCGCCATTGGCCAGGATGACCTCGTGCTGGTCGAACACAAGGTGGAAATAGGTGACAAACCCGCCTTCTGCGACGCGGATCGTGTCGCCGTTCACCAGCTGGATCGCGGGCACAAGAACCTCGCGGTGGCCGCAGGCCAGCTCGGCCCGCCATCCGGTGACCAGCATCCGGTGTTGCTGGCTGACCTTGAGCGGGCGGGTATTGCCGATGGCGCCCTTTTCGAACAGGACAGGCGCGAATTGCGAATGCGCGCGGAACCGCGCCTTGGCCACGCCGCGCAGCGGTTGGTAGCCGTGGTCGGCGGTGAACACCTTGTCCCCTGCCCGCAGGCATTCGATGGCAACTTCGCCGCGCTGGGTGGCGATCCGCGTTCCCTTCACGAAACAGGCCGGGGCCGGAAAACGTTCGGGCGGGCCTGAGGTCAGGTCGATCACCTCAAGCTTGGTGTTGCCGTTCTGCAGGTTCGGCAGCTGGTCGCCATCCGAATTCATGTCGATCGCTTCGGTCTGAAAGGTGCCATCGCCCATGTCGATCCGGATGTAGGCGCTGAATTGCGACGGATCGTTCCGGACATAGCCATAGCCCAGGAACGTATAGCTCAGCTGCGTGGCTCCGCCGTCGTACGACACAAATTCACCCGCTTGCGGGTCGTGCAGCTGAAAGTCGAAATCGGTGAATGTCAGCGTCGATGTGCCATTGGTCGTGATGTTGATCGGGTTTCCGTCAATGAACGGATCGCCGGACACATTCTGAGACGTCAGGGTCAAAGTCGCCATGGGGTACACTCACTGTTCCGCGTCCCGAACCGCTCGGGACAGGAACAGAAAATACAGAGCGACATTGCCTCAAATTGGGCAAGATCACTTGGTCCGCGCCCCAATTGGACAAAAACCGGGCTGATCCGCGGGGAACTTTTCAGCCCCCGCGTCAGATATGAAAATCAGATGTGAATCACCCGGTCATAGGCGTCCAGAACCGATTCGTGCATCATCTCGGACAGGGTGGGATGCGGGAAGACGGTGTTCATCAGGTCTTCTTCGGTGGTTTCCAGCTGGCGCCCGACCACATAGCCCTGGATCAGCTCGGTCACCTCGGCGCCGATCATGTGCGCGCCCAAAAGCTCGCCTGTCTTGGCGTCAAACACCGTTTTGATCATGCCTTCCGCTTCGCCCAGAGCGATGGCCTTGCCGTTGCCGATGAACGGGAAGCGGCCGACCTTGACGTCATAGCCGGCCTCCTTGGCCTGCGCTTCGGTATGGCCGACCGAGGCGACCTGGGGGTGGCAATAGGTGCAGCCCGCGATGCTTTCGGGTTTGACCGGGTGGGCGTGTTTGCCGGCGATCAGGTCGGCGACCATGACGCCTTCGTGGCTGGCCTTGTGGGCAAGCCACGGCGCACCGGCGATGTCACCGATGGCATAAAGGCCGTCGACGCCGGTGCGGCAGAATTCATCGGTGATGACATGCGTGCGGTCGATCTTCACGCCCAGAGCTTCCAGACCCAGCCCTTCGACATTGCCGACGATGCCAACGGCCGAAATCACGGTGTCGAACTCGTGCTGTTCGACCTTGCCGCCCATTTCGATATGCGCGGTCACCTTGCCTTTGCCACGGTCAAGCTGTTTGACCATGGCCTTTTCCATGATCTTCATCTTTTGCTTGGTAAAGCTTTTCTTGGCGAAAGCGCTGATCTCGGCGTCCTCGACAGGCAGGATGCGGTCCATCACCTCGACCACGGTCGTGTCAGCGCCCAGAGTGTTGTAGAAGCTGGCAAATTCGATGCCGATCGCGCCCGAGCCGATCACCAGCAGCTTTTTGGGCATGCGGACGGGCTGCAGAGCGTGTTTGTACGTCCAGACCAGATCGCCGTCGGCCTCGAGCCCCGGAAGCTCACGCGCGCGGGCGCCGGTGGCGAGGATGATGTTCTTGGCCGTCAGCTCTTCGGTGCCCTTGTCGGTCTTGACGCTCACCTTGCCTTTGGCGGGGATCGTTGCCGCGCCCATCACCACGGTGATCTTGTTCTTTTTCATCAGGTGAGCCACGCCCGAGGACAGCTGTTTGGCCACCCCGCGCGAGCGTTTCACGACGGCGTCCAGGTCATAGCCGATGCCATCTGCCTTGAGGCCGAATTCCTTGGCCCGGTGCATCAGGTGAAACACTTCGGACGAGCGCAGCATCGCCTTGGTCGGGATACAGCCCCAGTTGAGGCAGATGCCGCCCATATGTTCGCGTTCGACGATTGCGACCTTGAGCCCGTTTTGCGCGCCGCGGATGGCGGCCACATAGCCGCCCGGGCCTGCGCCGATTACCACAAGATCAAAGGATTGCGCTGCCATCTGTGCCTCCCATCAGAAAAGTGGTTTAACGTTAAACCATTTTTGCACGCGCGACCAGACGGCGCGGTGGAAGGCCGCTATGCACTGGGCACAACGCTTGGAGGGCGCGGCGGTTCCGCGAAAAAGACGGGCAGGTCAGGCGGCGCGCTTGTCCAGTTCACGGACAATGGCGCCATAGCCGCCCGCGGCCATGAACTGTGCCTCGGCTGCCGTGTCGCTGCGCCCCAGCGCGGCATTGCGGAACGGGAACCTGCCAAAGCGGCGGATCACCTCGCGATGCGCGCGGGCGTGCAGCAGGGTGCTGGCCTCGGCGGGCATGCGTTCGCAGACAAGGCGCACGCATTGGTCCTGATCCGACAGGTTTTCGGAATGCATCAGCGGCAGGTAAAAGAACTGCCGCGCCGGAGGATCGATGCGCAGGTCCCAGCCCTGGTACACCGCGCTTTTGGCCGCGGCGCGCGCCCAGCGATCGGACGCAAAGGCACGCCCCTGCCCGCGGAACATGTTGCGCGGAAACTGATCGGTCAGGATGATATAGGCCAGCGCGCCGCTGGGATAGGTCAGCCAGAACCCGTGCTGCCCCGCCATCAGCTGATCCAGCGCGGGGCCAAACCGGTCGGTGATCCGCGCATCCAGCGCAGGATCGCTGGCGTACCAATCCGCAGGTGTGACCTCGTCGAGCCAAAAGCTCAGGATATCGTCGGGTCCAGTCATCCGGGGCTCCTCCGCAACCGGTGTGGGTTTCTCAGATCCTGGCCTCAAGCGTAACGCTAGCACCATGGGAAAAACGATCCCCTTTGCGTCATTTCGCACAGGATAAGAGTCTTTCTTGTCACATCTTGCACGCTCAGGGCGTTTCCTCTTCGTCCTGTGCGGCTTCGGCGGCGTATTCCCAGGCCGCATCCACGGCCACGGCGGTCGCCCCCTGATAGACCGGGGCATAGGCGCCGGTATCCTCGACAGACGGCGCGGCGCGCTGGGTCATCCGCCAGGCCGCATAGGCGGCGGTGGCCGACAGCAGCACGAGGATGAACAGGAAAAAGCCCGTCGGCCCGAACTGGTCCAGCATCCAGCCGGTGATCAGCGGCCCGGCGATGGCCCCCAGCCCGTTAACAAAGATCAGCCCGCCCGACGCAGCGGCCATGTCCTCGAGCTCAAGGAAGTCGTTGGTATAGGCCAGCAGCAGCGAATAGAGCGGGTTTGACACGCCGCCGATCACAAAGGCTGCCACCAGCAGCGTATAAAAACTGCCGGACAGCGCAATCCCGGCAAACGCGGCCACTGCACCGATGGCGGCAGCGGCCATGATCAGGACGCGGCGGTCCATTCTGTCGGACAGCCAGCCCAGCGGATATTGCAGCGCCAGGGCGCCGACAAAGAACATCGACACAAAGACCGAGATTTCGGACACGCTGAGCCCGGCAACGGTACCAAAGACCGCCGACATGCCGAACTGCGCCGCAAAGACTCCACCCAGAAGAAACATGCCAACGAAGCCCAGCGGAGACACGTTGTACAGCTCGCGCAGCGTCATCGGCTTGGTGTCGTCATAAGGCGGTGTGGGGCTGATGGTCAGAAGGATCGGCGCAAACGAGATCGAAACCAGCACCGACGGGATCACAAAGAGCAGCCAGCCCGAAGGATCGCCAAACCCCACCAGGCCTTGCGCCGCGATGATGCCGACCATCTGCACGATCATGTAGGCCGACAAAGCCTGCCCGCGCGTCTCGTTGGTGGCCGAATTGTTCAGCCAGCTTTCCGAGGTCACGTAGAGCGCCGAAAAGCAGAACCCCACCAGCAGCCGCAGCAGCGTCCAGGCCCAGGGATCGTTCAGCACGGGAAACAGGATCAGAGCCGCAGAAACCAAAGACCCCAGCGCGGCAAAGACCCGCACATGCCCGACCCGGCGGATCATCTCGGGCGCGGCCCGCGACCCAAACAGGAACCCGGCAAAATACCCCGCCATCACGATGGACATCTGGAAAGTCGCAAAGCCTTCGAGATCGCCGCGCACACCCAGCAAGGTGCCCTGCACCCCGTTGCCAACCATCAAAAGGCCGATGCCCAGCAAAAGCGCCCAGGACGAGGAAAGGATGTACAACATGGCCCGGGCTCCTGCCGCGATACCGGAAACGGGATTTCCCCCGGCCTAAACCCGTTTCGGCGGACAGGGCAACGCAGGAACGTCGCCGACATGTCGGTTTCAGACCCTTTGCCGGGAATTTCGGCTCAGCCGCCCGCGGTTGCGGCCCAGGCGCGGTCCCAGCGGCCGGCGGCAAGGTCTTCGGGCGAGATCCAGAAATCGACGATACCCACATCGCAAAACATCCAGCCAAGCGCGCCGTCACTGTCAAATTGCGCAAGGCGGATGCCGGTGCCTTCGGTCGGGTTGGAGGCCGAGCCTTTGGCACCAAAGAGCATGTGGTGCGTGTAATGGTGCGACGGCAACAGCAGGTTCGCATGCCAGCGCCACAGCCCGTCCGGCAGCCCTTTGGCGCCGTCGGGCCGGTCCGCCTCGTTGACCAGCGCGTCATAGGTGGCCGCTTTCCACACCGTGTGCAGGGTCGCGGGCAGGGAGTGGGCAGCCATCGCATAGCGCTGCGCATCGGGAGCGCCGGACGTCAACGCCTCGACCCAGCGGCGGGAGGTCTCGAGATATTCGCCGATCAGGGCATCCATCGCATCGCAGTCCGCCTCGGTCGTCGCCCTGCCCGGCCCGCCAAACCGGGACGCACCTGCACGGGCGGTTTCGGCCAGGCGCGCAAATTCTTCGGCCATGCCAGCATCTTCGGGGTGCGGACCCGTGCCGCTCTTGCGGTGGCGTTCGGCTTTGGCGGCGCGCTCGTCGGCAAGGTGCAAAAGCTCCTCGGCCATCCCTTCCAAAAACCGGCGCGCCAACGCGGTGTTGTAGGGAAAACGCCCACCGGCCGCGCCCGGCGCATAGGTTGTCAGACGGGTGCGCAGGTTGGAGCCATTCGAAAGAGTATACGCGACAAACTCGGACCCAAAGACGCGATCACGTTCCGGTGGCTCCGCCGTGCTGGCCTCGCCCAGGATCTCGCTGCGCAGCTCTTTGGTCTTCATGGTGAACGCTGCAAAGAACTCGCGCGCGGGAAAGCCCTCGGGCGCCTCCACATGGCTCCAGGTCGGAATCGCATGGCCTGTGACCGGCCAGCGGCGCGCCACCGGCCCCGTTTTGCTGCGCCACTGGCGCGAGGCGGTCATCTCGCCCGCCGTATGATAGAAGGCTGGCAAGGTGTCCGGCGCCGTCGTCGGCGGATGGTTGGAGGCAGACCCAGGCGCGTACAGAACGGCCGAATGCGGCGTGTCGCCGCCCGTATTCCAGTCCAGCTCTTCGTCGATGCTGGCAAAGAACCAAAGGGTGCCATTGCGCGGCAGACCGTCTTGCAGATCATCGGTCGGCATGTCCGACAGATCAATCTGCGCCAGATGGTGCAGCGGCACGCCCGTCTCGCCATGCACCGGCCAACCGATGCCCGGCGGCAGATGCGGCAGCCCGCCAAGATGCGAGGCCCCAGGCGCGGCAGCGGTCAAGGGCCAGTGCCGCTTGAGCAGGATGCCCGGCACAGAATGGCTGTCCAGCTGCGGGATAAATTGGCGCGCGCGCTCTTTCAGCTCGGCCTCTTGCCTTTTGATTTTGGCGTTGATGTCAGCGGACGCGCGGGCCCGCGCGCCGTTGTCGACCTGCGCCTTGCCCGTCTTGGGGTCGGTGACCACCCGGATCTGGCCGGTCTCGCCGGTTTTGCGGCGGCGGTGCAGCTCGTCGATCACGGCGCGGGCGGTGGCGCGGTCGGTCCCTTCGCTGCGCGCCAGAAGCCAGGCCTGAAATGCGCGCAGCCTGCGCAGTCGGCTCAGCACAAAAGCCGCAGCGCCGCCAAAGATCGCAAGCTCGAAGATGTCAAAGACGATACCGGCCACACCGATCAGCAAAGCGGCAATGATCACATAGCCGATCCGCTTCATGGACTTTTCAAAACCGTGCATCACCGGTCTCCGGGCAGCAGCAGCGAGGCGTCGCCATAGCTGAAGAACCGATACTCTTCGGCGATGGCATGAGCATAGATCTCGCGAATTCGCTCGGGGCCCATCAGCGCCGACACCAGCATCATCAGCGTGGATTTGGGCAGGTGGAAATTGGTCATCAGCGCGTCAGCGGCGCGAAACGCGAAGCCCGGCGTGATAAAGATGTCGGTCCAGCCTTCCCAAGGGGCGATCTCGCCCGTGTCGCGGGCGGCGGTTTCGATCAGGCGCAACGCGGTGGTGCCCACGGGGATCACCCGGCCTCCGGCTGCGCGGGCGGCACGCATGGCCGCGGCGGCCTCCGGCGGCACGCGGCCCCATTCGGCATGCATCTTGTGATCGCGCACGTCATCGACCTTGACCGGCAGGAACGTGCCCGCGCCCACATGCAGCGTGACATGGGTGCGCGCCACGCCCCGCGCCTCGAGCGCCTGCAGCAGCGGGGCATCAAAATGCAGCGATGCGGTGGGGGCGGCCACAGCACCTTCGTTGGCGGCCCAGACCGTCTGGTAATCGGTGGCATCCGCGGCGTCGGCCTTGCGCTGCGCTTCGATGTAGGGCGGCAGAGGCATGGCGCCCGCCTCCTTGAGCGCGGCGTCAAAATCGGCGCCCGTCAGGTCAAAGCGCAACAGCGCCTGCCCGTCGCGCCGCCCTTCGAGACGCGCTGACAGGCGCGGCGAGAAGACGATCACCTCGCCCTCCTTGACCTTCCGCAGCGGCTTGACCAGAGCGGTCCACAGCCCATCCTGTTGCGGCTCTAGCAGCGTGGCCTCGATTCCCGCGACAGCCTCACCCCGGGTGCGCGTCCCCGACAGCCGCGCGGGGATCACCTTGGTGTCGTTCAGGACCAGCAAATCCCCCGGGCGCAACACCTGCGGCAGATCGCGCACGATCAGATCGTCCAGCCGCCGCTGCCCCGCCACAAGCAACCGCGCCGAAGACCGCGGCCGCGCGGGACGCAACGCAATCCGCCCGTCGGGCAGGTCAAAATCAAAATCGCTGAGTTTCATGCCCCGCTACTTAACTTTGGGCGGCGGCTTGCGAAAGAGGTCGCGGAACATGCCCGGCGTCAGGATCGACATAGGGTTCACCCCGACCTTGGGCGTCTCGGTCGTGCCTTTCAGCCAGTAATTGAACCCGAACAGGCCTTCGCGGTTGCGAGAGAACAGCGCACCGATCCCGTTGATCAGGTAGATGGGCGACACGACGCCGCGCATGTCCAGCCGTTTGTCCCCGAACCGGTACCAGCCATCCATCGAAATCCCCAGCGACGGACCGATAGCGCTGGACTTGGTCACCGTGACACGGTCGGGCGCCAGCCGGAAATCCGCCTCGACATCGGTAAAGAAGATCCCCTCGCCGCCCATTTGTTCGATCAGGCCGACGACGCTGATCGCGCTCAGGAGGGCGGCCATCGACGGCGCATCACGCAGGCGGGTGTTTTCGATCTTGAGATCGCCGTCATAATGCCCCGCCCGGCCGCGCACCGGCTTCATGCGCAGCCGAAGCGACCCGCCTGCCGCCTGTTTCAAAAGCCCGGCCGCGGCCAGCGTGCGGCCTGCGTCCTGCGACCGGATCTCGAACCCGGTGCCATCGCGCGAGGGGCCGACCTTGCCCGAGATGGCCGCCGCGCCGTTGACGCGCGCGTTGAACGTCCCCTCAAGCGCCGATCCCATGGTAAAGCTGCCCTTGAAAGGTTCGAGCCGGATGCTGTCGGCGACCGTCAACCGGTTCAGATCGAGGGTCAGAGGTGCAGCCCCGCCGCCGCCCCCGGCCGAGCCGCCGCCTTGACCGAAGGGCGCGCTGCGCATGTCGACACGCCCGCCCGATACCGAAATGGCCGGAGTTGCGCCCTTGCCCCGGGACGTGAGCGTGACCGCCCCGTCAAACCAGCGCCCCGCCACGACGCGGGACAGGCGCGCCGCCGAAAACGCGCCCGAAGGCGTCAGGTCGATCGTGCCATCGGCCTTTAGGCCCGGCGCGTCCAGCGACATCCCCGAGATCTTGACCGGTTGCGACAGCGTTCCGCGCACGCGAAAGCTGCCGGTTGTCTTTTCGCCCAGAGACCAGCCGATTTGCGGAATGCTGAGACCAATCCCCGACAAAGCGCTTTTGAGGTCGAAGAGCGGCGGCGCGCCGCGCGCCAGGGTGACGCTCAGGTCGCCGCTGCCGCGCCCGCGCAGGCTGCCTTTGGGCAAGGTCACGCCAAAGGCGCGCAGGGCCGCATCCGACAGCGTGACCCGCGCGGTGACCTCGCCCGGGGTGCCCGGCTTGCCAAAAGGTTGCCGCCACGCGCCATCAAACGGCACGCCCGACAAGGTGCCCGCACCTGCGATCCGCAGGCCGCCATTGTCGGCGCTGATCGCAAGGCTCGGCGCCTCAAGCGTGCGTCCCTTGACCAAAGTGTCGCTGACCACGCCGGTTGCCGTGCCGGCGACGTCGAACAGCACCTCGTTCACGGCCACCTTTTGCTTGAGCGGCAGCGCAAGGCTGCCGTCAAAGCGCACGTTGCCCGTTTTGGCCAGCGTGACGGGCTGGCCCGACTTGGTCAGGAATTGAAACGGCTTTTGATCCAGCAGCGACAGCACCGCCGTCACCGGCCCGTCGCCCTTCAGGCGGACTTCGGCAGGATTGGGCCGCTGGGTGAGGTCGGGCAGGATGAATTCGGTGCCGGCCACATCCACACGCCCGCCCTGCGGCGCCGTGATCCCGCCACGTTCGGCCCGGATGCTCAGCCGGTTGCGGTAAAGCTCGAACTGCCCCGCGGCGCCTGTCAGCTCGGGCAGAGCCTTGAGCACGCGCACCCGCGCGCCATCAAAGCCAAAGCCCAGGTACACCTCGGGCCGGTCGGCAACACCGTCGTGCCGCATGGCAAATTGTACGTCGCGCAGCCGCGCCTCGGCCAGGTTGGCGGCAACCCAGTCGCGCGTCTTGGTCTTGTACCCGGCGGGCCACAGCTCCATCACCCGGGCCGATCCCAGCGCTTCGGTATGGGCATTGACGCCATAGACCCAGCCATCGGGCCCCGCCGCCACCCGGCCCGTGGCCAGCAGCGGTGCATCACCCGTGGACACCAGCGCCTGGCCCAGCGTCAGCTCGAACGGCTCGAGCGTGACCTTGAGGTCCAGCTCGGCCCCTTCAAAGGCGCGCGCCTCTGAAAACAGATCGGCCGGGTTGCCCGAGATCCGGGTCAGCCGCAGCTGGCCGGTGTAGCTGTCCGGCAGGCCGCGCGCCATATCTCCCAGCAGCACCTGGCCGCTGCCGCCCAGCGACACCCAGGGGCTGTCGATGTCCAGCGCATCAAAGGCGATGCGCGCGTCCTGAGGGTAGAAGGTAAAGGCCGTGCGCGCGGTGCGGAACGGGATCGGCTTGGTTGCCTCGGTCGGTTGCAGCGCGCCTTCGCCCAAGTCAAGCGACGCGCTGAGCGGTGCCAGCGTGCCGTCTTCGGTGATCGCCCCGCTGAGCGTGCCAGAGATCGAGGCGCGCAGCACGTCCAGCCAGGCCAGGGCGGGCGATTGCGCGGCGAGGTCCTGCGCGGCAAAGTCGCGCACATCCAGCGCAAAGTCGGCCCCGCCCGCACCCAGCGTCGTGCGCAGTTCGGCATCCAGTGTCGCGGCATAGCTGCGCCCGCCCAGAACCGCGAAACTGCCATCCAGCGCGACCGCATCGCCTTCCCGTTCCAGCGTGACGCGCCCGCCATCCACTGTCCAGTTGCGGCCCGCACGGGCATCGTCGAACCGCACCGTCAGCCCGTCCAGCCGAACGCGCTCGAGCGCGCCAAGTCGCGGATTGCCGAACACCGAGGTGGCCGCCCGAAGCGCCGAGGGCAGGTCCGAGAACTGCGCCCGCGTCGTGCCGCTTTGGCCGAACGAGAAATCCAGAGTGCCGTCGCGGGCGCGCGATACCGCCACCACCACACCCGCGACATGCAGATCGCGCGCCTGCACCTGACCTTTCAGCGCCGAGGAGATCGAAACGCCCAGGTCGATGTCGCTGAGGCTGAGCCGCGTCTGACCTTGCGCGTCATCAAGGATCACATCCTCGAGCCCGATGCGCGGACGCCAGTCGTCTTCGAAGGCCACGCGCATGCGCTGAACCCGCAGATCGTGCTGGGGCAACAATTGTTGCAGGCGCGCTTCGACACGGGTTTCAATCCAGCCCGGTGCCTCGAAGCTGCGCCCCGGCAAGGTCAGCGACAGGCCCGCGCCCGCAACGCCCAGCACCAGCGCCACGCAGGCCAGCCAAAGCGCGCCGCGCCGCGCGCGCGCCTTGCGGCGTTCGCGGCGGCCTTCGTGATCGAGACTGGCGCGCGCGATGTGACCGGCATGCGCCGCATCCGCGCGCAGGTCTGAACCTGCACCGGTGTCCTGTTCAGGCGGCTGGGTCACTCGGGTCGGCACTCCTGCCTTTCGGGGCCGCGGCGCACGGGCCTTGGCGTTGGGCCTTTATTGTGCCAACACGCGCGCTAATTTGGAACCTCGCAGGCACATGGATGCGCAAGGAGACGCCGATGACCGAAGCCCCGCTTATGGCCCCCGCCCTGACGCTGCCCCGCGACGGCGGCGGCACGATTGACCTGTCGCAGGTCGGCGGCCCGTTTGTGCTGTTCTTTTACCCACGCGACGACACGCCGGGGTGCACCAAGGAATCCATCGCCTTTACCGGCTTGTTGCCGCAGTTCGAGGAACTTGGCGTGCAGGTCTTTGGCTGTTCGCGCGACACCGTGGCCAAGCACGACAAGTTCGTCGCCAAGCACGATCTTGGCATGCCGCTGATCGCGGACGAGGACGGCGCGCTGACCGAACATTTCGGCGTCTGGGTCGAAAAGAAGATGTACGGCAAAACCTCGATGGGGATCGAACGGTCCACCTTTCTGATCGGCGGCAACGGCGAGGTGCTGCGCGCATGGCGCAAGGTCAAGGTGCCTGGCCACGCCGAAGAGGTGCTGGAGGCCGCCCGGGAGCTGACCTGAGCTGACGCGCAGGCAGATGGCCGGCGGAGGGAGCCTCCGGCGGCCATATTTGAAAAGAGAAGAAGGCGCAGGCGGCGCCAGGGAGAACGGGCGTGGCGCAGACCTTGTGCGAGATGGCGATCGAAGTGCTGACAACGGCGGATGGGCGCGAAAAGACCGCCCTGTCACGCAGGCACGCGGCGACCTGGTTTGCGACACGGGACGCCGGCACGCCGCTGGACGTCGGCCGGGGCGACGCGCCGTTGAGGCCGGCCCGACCCGAGGAGCCCGAGTTGCGAGACCCGCGCGACGTGCCCAAGCGCAAGCCCGGAAGCCCGCAGGGGCGGATCGCGCTGCTGCATGCGGTGGCCCATATCGAGCTGAACGCCGTGGACCTGCACTGGGACATCATCCCGCGTTTTGCCAACGTGAAGATGCCGCTTGGCTTTTACGACGACTGGGTCAGGGCAGCCGACGAGGAATCCAAGCATTTCAACCTGATGTGCGACTGTCTTGAAGAGCTGGGCAGCCATTACGGCGCCCTGCCCGCCCATGCGGGCATGTGGCGCGCGGCCGAAGACACGGTGGACGATTTCATGGGACGCCTCGCGGTGGTGCCCATGGTGCTTGAGGCCCGCGGTCTGGACGTAACCCCCGGCATGATCGAGATTTTCCGCCGCGCGGGCGCGACCAGCGCGGTGGACGCGCTGGAGACCATCTATGCCGAGGAAGTGGGCCATGTCGCCTATGGGTCGAAGTGGTTTCATTTCCTGTGCGGCCGCCACGAGAAAGACCCCAAGGACGCCTTTCACACGCTGGTGCAGCGCTATTTCAAAGGCGCGCTGAAGCCGCCCTTCAACGAGGAAAAACGCGCCGAGGCGGGCCTGCCGCCTGATTTTTACTGGCCGCTGGCCGCGCAATAGCCCGCATGGGGCCTGCGCTTGTGCGTGACTGCGCGCGGGGAAAATGAGACCGAGCATTTCGAAGGCGCCCACAAATCGGCGGGTTCTTGCCATTTGGCCGCAATCCGCCGGGGGATGCCGGCCCATTTTCGTAAAAATGTTGCGCGCTTGGCGCAGGTCTGATTAACCGGACGAAGTGCCACTTGGGGAGGTGAGCGCGACGGTCAGCTGCGACCGTAGCAATGGGGACACTGGAGCACGCAGTATGCGGACACGTTTGGGTATCAAGATCGACCACATCCTGGAGCGGCATTT
>JAHDCH010000044.1:0-9529 GCA_020629995.1 Pseudaestuariivita sp.
CGGCACGCCCTGTCCTGTCTGCGGCAGCGCGGCGCATCCCGCCCCGGCCACGGGCACGCCCGGAGCGGCCGGGCTGGACCAGAGCTTTCGTGCCGCCCGCAGCGCGCACGAGACCGCGTCCGCGGCGCAGCACAAGGCGGCATCTGAGGCCGCCGCCGCCGCCGCCCTGCGCGATGAACGCGCCGCTGCTCTTGCGGCGCTGCCTCCGCCGCCACGCGCCCTGCCCGAGGTGCAGGCCGACCTGAACCGGTGCCGGTCTGACCACGCCGCGCTCGGGCAGATGCCGGGCCCGGACGCGGCGCAGGATGCGCGCGCGCGAGCGGCCAGTGCCGCGCGGACCAGCGCCGAGACCGCCCGGCAGGCCGCCACCGCCGCGGCGGAGGCGTCGCGCCTTGCGGCCGCTGCCGCTGCGAACCATGCCGCGCGCCTCGATGCCGTGCCCGAAGCTTTGCGCGCGCCCGGCGCGCTGCGCCGCGCAACCGAGGCCGCCTCGGCCGAGCACACCCGCCTGACCAGGGTGCGGGACGCAGCCGAACGCGAAGAACGCGCAGCCCAGACCGCACAAGCCGCGGCCATCGCCGACGCCAGGGGTGCCGCCGATGCTCTGGCTGCGGCAGAGGCCCGGCAGCGCAGCGCCGAAGACGCCTTTGCCAGCCGCCTTTCGCAGGCAGGCCTGACACCAGAGCGCTACCGCGCCCTTGGGCCAGCCGTTGCGCAGCTGGCCGAGACCGAGGCGCGGCTTGCCGCCCACGCGAGGGACCTGCATGGCGCCGAAGGCGTGCTGCGCGCCGCCGAGGAGGATACCAAAGGCCTCGCCGCACCGGACATCGACGCCCTCGAGGCCGCGCGCGAGGCGGCCGAGGCCTCCGCCACGCAGGCCATGCAGGCCGCAGGCCGGGCCGATACCCGGCGCGAGGCGCTGGACGCGCTGGACGCGCGGCTCGCCGAAACGCAGGCGCGGCTTGATGCCGAAGAGGCGGAAACCGGCCCGCTGCGCGGTCTTGCGGCCCTGACGCGCGGCGACAATGCGGCGCGGACCCGCCTCGACACCTTTGCGCTTGGCGCCATGTTCGACGACGTGCTGGCCGCCGCAAACGCGCGCCTGGGGCCGATGACGTCGGGGCGCTACCAGCTGGAACGCGCGTTGGTGCGGTCGGGCAATGCGCAGCGCGGGCTGGAGATTCAGGCGTTCGACGCCTTTACCGGCCGCCCCCGCCCCACAGGGCAGCTGTCGGGCGGCGAGACGTTCATCGCCGCGCTGGCGCTGGCGCTGGGGCTGGCCGATGTGGTGCAGGCGCAGTCCGGCAAGGTGCGGCTTGACACGATCTTTATCGACGAAGGCTTTGGCAGTCTGGATGCCGCAGGCGGCGCGGGCACGCTGGGTCAGGTGCTTGACGTGCTGACCGGGCTGGTGGCCGAGAACCGCGCGGTGGGCCTGATCAGCCACGTCGGGCTGGTGCAGGAGATGATCCCGGGCGGCTTTTCGATTGAAACCGGCCCGCGCGGCAGCCGGGTTGTCCCCCGCGACAGATAAGCCGCCGCGCCCCGGGGCTCGCGGCGGGATTTTCCATATTTATAAAGAGAAGAAGACCGCAAGGCAGGCACAAAAAAGCGCAGGTCAGACGCCGATCAGCCGTTCGGACACGTCCGGGCCCAGATCGGCCATCGCGCCGGACCAGACGCTGCGCCCCCGTTCAAGGATGACGCCCCGGTCCGAAACCGCGCGCAATTCGGCCAGCGATTTGTCGATCACCAGGATCGCCAGCCCCGTGTCGCGCTTGAGCCGGGCGATGGCGGCCCAGATCTCGGCCCGGATCAGGGGGGCGAGGCCTTCGGTCGCCTCGTCGAGGATCAGAAGCCGCGGGTTGGTCATCAGGGCGCGCCCGATGGCCAGCATCTGCTGTTCGCCCCCGGAAAGCGAAGCGGCGATCTGGTGCGGGCGCTCGGCCAGACGCGGGAACAGGGCGCCGATGCCGGACAGGTCCCAGGGCCCGGGCCGCGCGGCGGCGGTCAGGTTTTCGCGCACGGTCAGCGAGGCAAAGCAGCGGCGCCCTTCGGGCACCAGCCCAAGGCCCAGGCTGGCGATCCGGTGGGATGGCAGGCCGGTCAGGCTCTGGCCGTCAAAGCGGAGCACGCCGCCCGACGGCATCATGCCGCAGATCGCGCGCACGGTTGTTGTCTTGCCCATCCCGTTGCGCCCCATGAGCGCGACCACCTCACCCGGGGCGACCTCCAGATCGACGCCGAACAGCGCCTGGCTGGCCCCGTAAGAGGCCGTGACACCGTCAAGCAAAAGCAGCGTCATGCGTCGTGCCCCAGATAGGCGTCGCGCACGGCCGCGCTGGCGCGGATTTCGGCCACAGTGCCCGTGGCGATCACCCGGCCATAGACCAGAACGCTGATCCGGTCGGCAAGGGCAAAGACCGCGTCCATGTCATGCTCGACCAGCAGGATCGGCGCTTCGCGCTTCAGCTCGGCCAGAAAGGCGGTCAGCCGGGCCGAACCTTCGGCGCCAAGGCCCGCCATGGGTTCGTCCATGACAAAGGCGCGCGGGTCCAGCGTCAGCGCCACGGCGACTTCGAGCAGGCGGCGCTGGCCATGGCTGAGCGCCGAGGTGCGCATCGCGGCCACATCCGACAGGCCCACGCGCGCCAGCGCCGCCTCGGCCCGGGCGACCAGCCCCGCATCCCGCGCCGCCGCGCCCCAGACCCTCCAGGGCCGCCCCGACGCACCCACCGCACCCAGCAGCACGTTTTCGAACGCGCTGTCCTCCATCGCCAGCTGCGACACCTGAAACGTCCGCCCCAGCCCCAGCGCCGCGCGCTGCGGCGCGCCAAGACCCGTCACATCGCGCCCCGTCAACAGCACCTGCCCCGCATCGGGGCGCAGCGTGCCGCAAATCTGCGCGATCAGCGTCGATTTGCCCGCACCGTTGGGGCCGATGATGGCGTGAATTTCACCGGGGCGCAGGTCGAGGCTGACATCCTCGGTCGCGCGCACGGCGCCAAACGCCTTGTGCAGACCGGACACGCGCAGAATGGCGTCAGACATGGGCGCCCTCCTTGCCGGTCAAAAGGCCGATGAGGCCACCACGGGCAAACAGCACGATGCCCAGAAGGATCGCGCCCAGCGCCACGTGCCAGTAGTCCGTCAACCCGCCCAGCCAGTGCTCGAGCGCGACAAACAGGCAGGCGCCAACCACAGGGCCATACAGCCGCCCCACGCCCCCGATGATCACCAGAACGATCAGCTCGCCCGACAGCTGCCAGCTGAACATGGTGGGCGACACAAAACGGTTCAGGTCCGCGAAAAGCGCTCCCGCCAGCCCGGTGATCGCGCCCGACAGCACAAAGGCCGCCAGCCGGAGCCGCGCCGGATCAAGCCCCACCGCACGCGCCCGCTCGGGGCTTTGGCGCGCGGCGTTCAGCGCCAGGCCAAAGGGCGCGGCGCGCAGACGGGCGGTGATGAACAAGGCCGCACACAGCAAGGCAAGGCACAAGGCAAAGAACTGGATCGGGACCAGAGTGTTCAGCCCCGGAAAGCTGTTGCGCACATAGATCGGCAGGCCGTCCTCGCCGCCATAGGCGCTCCATGAGATGGCGAAGTAATAGAACATCTGCCCGAAGGCGAGCGTGGCCATGATGAAATAGACGCCCGAGGTGCGCAGCGTCAGCTTGCCGATCACCCAGGCCACCACCGCCGAAACCGTCACGGCGACCAGCCAGATCACCGGCATCAGCTTGGTGCCCGGCACCTCAAGGCCTATCAGGTTCATCGCCGTATAGCTTTGCGCGTGATGGGCCAGAATGCCCATCGCATACCCCCCGATGCCGAAAAACACCGCGTGACCCAGGCTGACCAGCCCGCCAATCCCCAGCGCGATGTTCAGGCCTGCGGCGGCCAGCGCAAGGATTACCGCGCGGGTGACCAGCGTGATGGTAAAGGGCTCGCCCGCCGCCATGGCCCAGAGGGGCAGCGCCACAAGGCCCGCCAGCATCGCCCAGCCGATCCAGCGCTCTTCGATCATGCGGGGCGTGCTCCGTACAGGCCGGTGGGCCGCCAGATCAGCACCGCGCTCATCAGGATGTAGATCGCCATCGACGCCAGCGCCGATCCGGCCTGCGTGGCGGTATCGGGGGCCATGAACAGCTTGAACAGCTCGGGCAGAAAGATGCCGCCCAGCGTGTCGGTCAGCCCCACCAGCAGCGCGCCGATGAACGCCCCCTTGATCGACCCGATCCCCCCGATCACGATCACGACAAAGGCGAGGATCAGCACCGGCTCGCCCATGCCCACCTGCACCGACTGGATCGCGCCCACCAGCGCGCCCGCCAGCCCCGCCAGCGCCGCGCCCAGCGCAAAGACCAGCGTGTAAAGCCGGCGGATGTCGACGCCCAGCGCCGCGATCATCTCGCGGTCGTCGGCGCCCGCGCGGATCTGGATGCCGACCCGCGTGCGCGCGGTCAGCCACCACAGCCCCGCCGCCACCGCCAGCCCCGCCGCGATCAGCGCAAGCCGGTATGCGGGATAGAGGATGCCGCCCGGCAGGCTCACCGGCCCCGACAGCGCCGCCGGAATATCAAGGTACAGCGGAAACGACCCAAAGACCCAGCGCGTGCCTTCGGAAAAGATCAGGATCAGCGCAAAGGTCGCCAGCACCTGATCGAGATGCGCCGCGCGGTAAAGCCGCCGGATCACCAGCATCTCGATCAGCACGCCCGCCGCCGCCGCCGCCGCCAGCGCCGCCCCAAGGCCCAGCACGAACGACCCTGTCGCGCCCGCCACCGCTGCCGCTGCAAAGGCGCCCACCATGTACAGCGACCCATGCGCAAGGTTGATCAGCCCCATGACCCCGAAAATCAGCGTCAGGCCCGCAGCCATCAAAAACAGCATCACGCCGAATTGCAGCCCGTTCAGCACCTGCTCGGCGATCAGGATCGCGCTCATGCCAGCCGCGCCGTCAGCAGCCGCGCGGCAAAGCCCGCAAAGATCACGCTCGACACCGCGTTCACCACCCGGGCCGAGCGCGCGTAAAACGCCATCGGACCCGGGCGCGACAGCAGCAGGGCGTAACCGACAAAGACCACCGCGCTCTGCGCTCCGACCGCCAGCACCACCAGCGCCAGCGCGCCCACGCTCTGGCCCGGCGTCAGGATCACCGAATACAGCGCCCCGAAAAAGAAGATCGCCTTGGGGTTGGTCAGATGCAGCAGCAGGCCTTTCAGGTAGGGCCGATCCCCCGAGGCCCGGCCCGTGGCCGCGCTGCCCCTCAGCGCCGCGCGCCCAAGTTTCACGGCCAGGTACAGCAGATAGGCCGCACCGGCATAGCGCACCAGCTCGACGATCCAGCCGTGGGACAGCATCACCGCCGACAGGCCCGCCGCCGCCGCGACGGACCATGCAAACGATCCGGTCAAGACGCCCAGCGCCAGCTTTATGCCCGGGCCCCGGCCCCGCTCCATCGCCGTGGCGGCAATGGCCAGCGTTGCAGGCCCCGGCGAGGCCGACGCCACCAGCGCGGTGATCAGGATGAAGGGCAGCAGGCTCAGCGTGTCCATTGTCGGGGCTCCGGGTCTTCGCAGCGGCGGCGCCAGAGCTTCACAGCCCGGCGCCGCCCAGTCTCTCACACGCCGGGCCTCGACCCGGCGCGCGCAGATTACATCTTGCAGTCACCCGCATAGGCGTCTGCGTGGTCTTCCAGCGCGACACCCAGCAGCTTGTTGGTGAACACGTCCCCCTCCTGCACCACTTCGCGGGCATAGATGTCCTGGATCGGGTGGTGGTTCGCGCCGAACTTGAACTCACCCCGCACGCTCGTGAACTCTGCCGCGCGCAGCGCCTCGCGGAAGGCGTCCTGATCGCTGACCGGGGCCTTGTCCAGCGCCGACAGGATCAGGTTCGCCGTGTCGAACCCCTGGCTGGCGTACAGCGACGGCAGGCGGCCATACTTGGCTTCGAAGGTCTGCACGAAGGCGGCGTTTGCCTCTCCGGGCAGGTCCTTGTTCCACTGCGAGGTGTTCACCACGCCCAGCGCCGCGTCGCCCACGGCCTGCAGGATGCCCTGATCGAACGAAAACGCCGGCCCCACGACCGGCAGGTCCACGCCCGAGGCCGCGTATTGCTTGAGGAAGGAAATCCCCATGCCGCCCGGCAGGAAGAAGAACACCGAATCCGCGCCGCTGGCGCGGATCTGCGCGATCTCGGCGGCGTAGTCGGTCTGGCCCAGCTTGGTATAGATCTCGCCCGCCAGCTCGCCTTCGTACATGCGTTTATAGCCGGTCAGCGCGTCTTTGCCCGCCGGATAGTTGGGCGCAAGGATGAACGTGTTGCCATAGCCCGCGCCGTTGGCATGGGCGCCCGCCGCTTCGTGCAGGTTGTCGTTCTGCCATGCGACGTTGAAGTAATTCTGGTGGCAGCCCTTGCCCGCCAGCGCCGAGGGGCCCGCGTTGGGCGACAGGTAGAATTTGCCCTGCGCGGTGGTGCTGGGCACCACGGCCATCGCCAGGTTCGACCAGATGATGCCGGTCATGATGTCGACGTTCTCGGCCTGGATCATCTTGTCGGCCAGCTGCACCGCGATGTCGGGCTTGCGCTGGTCATCCTCGATCAGCACCTCGATATCTGTGCGGCCCGATTGTTCGACCGCCAGCATGAAGCCGTCTCGCACGTCGATCCCCAGACCCGCTCCGCCGCCCGACAGCGTGGTGATCATGCCGATCTTGGCGCCGCCCGCGTGGCCGTCGGCCAATGCTCCGCCCGCCATCAGCGCCGCCGCGGCCACGCCCAGTGTCAAAGCCTTGAATGTCATCCCCGTTCCTCCCCGGATATCCCATCTGTTGCCGCGCCCGGCATCTGTGGCCGAGTCGCTCCGGGGCAAAGTCTGGGACAGTCGCGCGCAAAAGGCCACGCCGTTTGGCGGTTTTTGCGCGCTTTGCCGGGGATGGCGGGTCTAGATCAGGGCAATCAGCATCCACAGGGCCATGCCGGCCATCATCACGTTCTCGGTCAGCGACACGAACCCAAGCGGCACGCGGCTGTCGCCGCCGACGCAGGCGCATTTCAGCTGCCGCTTGTCGATATAGACCGCCTTGAACACGCTGTAGGCACCGATGCTGGCCGCGACCAGCGCGATGGGCGCCGCCAGCCAGATCAGCACCCCTGCCAGCATCAGCAGGCCCGCTCCGGTTTCGATAAAGGGATAGACATAGCCGTATCGCACCCAGCGCTGCGCCAGAAGGTCATAGGTCAGGAACATGGTGGCAAAGCGGCCCGGGTCCTGCAGCTTTTGCAAGCCCAGAAGCACCATCGCGATGGCGATGAAACGTCCCGGCAGCGCCCAGCTGACCGCCTGCGCCTCGGCCAGCCAGCCCACGCACAGCGCCAGCAGCGCGGCCACCGCGAAAATCGCGATCACCGGACGGTAGGTCTCGCCCTCCTTGTCCTCGGCCACGCCAAACTTTTCGGCCAGCGCGTCGTAGCCGCCGACGCGGGTGCCTCCGATAAAGGCCTGCGGCGTGGTCTTGACGCCGTGTTCGGCCTTGAAGGCATCGATCTCGTCCCGGCTGGCCAGGTGTCGGTCGTCCACGCGAAACCCCTGACGCTCCAGCAGGTCCTTGGCCTTCAACCCGTGCGGACACATGTGATCGGGGGTGACCATGCGGTACAGCACCGCCTCTTTGCCTGATTGCTGCGATGCCATCTTTTCACTCCGTGTCAGGACCTTGTGTTCAGATGGGAGGTTGCGGCGCGGCTGTCAATGTCGCGCCCATGGGCAAAAGGGGCTGACAAACCGCGCGCCTCCGGCTTAGGCTGTCGGTATTTGAGACTGCCGGACGAATTTCATGCGCCTTTTTGCCCCCGCCGCCTGCCTTGCCCTTTGCGCGGCTTTTGCCCTGACACTTCTTGCGGCCCAGCCCGCATCCGCCCAGCAAAGCCGCTGGGCCTTTGCCTCGAACAGCGCCAAGATCTGCGACCGCCGCGACAGCAGCGCCTGCATCACGCTCAGCTGCGGCGCGGCGGGCAAGATCCTGTTCACCGCGCGCGGCGCCGGGATCAAGCCGGGCAAAGGCCGCCTGACCGTGGACGGACGCACCGTGGGTTCGGGCAATTTTGGCGGCGGCAAGGGGCGCGCGGCGATCAACATCGGCATCACCGCCAACGCCGACATCCTGTCGGCGATGAAATCCGGCGACCGCCTGTCCGCCTATCTGGCCGGGCGGTCCCTGACCGTGTCCCTGTCCGGCTCGTCCAAGGCTCTGAATGCGCTGATCGCAGCCTGCACCGGACGCGCCTCTGCGCCGGCGCCTGCGCCAGCGGCCAAACCGGCCCCTCCGCCCGCAACCAGCTGGGCAGCCTATGAACGGCGGCGGGACGAGCTGACCGTGTCGATGAAGGCCGATCCGAACCCTCTGTCGGCCTTCACCCGGTCGCGCGATACCGACATCTGGGGCGGCGACATCCGGTCGGGCCTTCAGGACCCGGCCTTGCGCGGCATCCGCGAAGACGCCTGCGCCCAGCTCTGCCTCGATACCCGGACCTGCGGGGCCTACACCTGGAACGGGCGCGACGGGAATGTGTGTTTTCTGAAAACCGGCGCAGGCCGCCGCGCCGGGTATCAGGGGGCCACCTCGGGTGTCCTGAAATCGCGTGGCGCGGGTGTGATGCCTCCGCCCACCCGCGGCCCCCTGCCCGTGCAGGACGAAACCGTCGTCTGGCGCGATGGCGACACCGAGGCGCGCTTTGTCCGCCGCATCCGCAAGGCCGCCGCCCCCATGGCGCGCTCCTGCTCTGCCGAACGGCGTGACCTGCGCGCTCTGGCCTCGGACATCACGCTGACCTTGCCCCGGGGCGATGTGGCCGCGGGCGGCAGCGTGACGCTGACCTGGTCCGGCAATTCCCTGGTCGAGCGGATCCCCGTCTGGGTCACCGCCGCCACGCCCGGCTCGGCCCGGTTCTCGGGCGCCGGCTCCATGGCCCTGGGGCCCTCGGCTCCCGCGCCCTTCGGCATCCGCCATGCCGCGGGGCAGACCCGGGCGATGGTATCGCTCTGGGCTCGGGGCTCGGGCACTTCGGGCGCGATCCGCCTCACGCCTCTGACCGCCGGACAATTGCCTGTCACCCTGACGTTGCACGCCTACCTGCGCGCCTGCGAGGACGAGGTCGTTCTGTCCCAGCAAAAGGCCACCCTGACGGTCACTCCTGCACCTGCCGCCCTCGTCGTGGGCACTGCGGGGTCGCGTGCCGACCTGACGCATTACACCACCCTGCCCTGGCTCGACCGGCGCGTTGATGCGGGCGAAACGCGCTTTCGCATCACCCACCTGTCGGACGGCACCGAGGTGATCGAACGCGCGGGCCGTGGCGCGCGCCTCTCGCCCACCGGCCGGTTCCTGGCCATCACCCATGCGGGCAAGATCGAAATCCTCGACGTGCTGGACGGCACCACTCTTGCCGCCCTCGAAGGCTGGGAGGAAACCTGGGCCGCCGGCGACAGCCTCGTCTTTGCCAGCCGCGCCCCCTGGGCCGAGGT
>JAHDCH010000044.1:9629-13912 GCA_020629995.1 Pseudaestuariivita sp.
CGGTCCAGCCAGCTGACCGCGACCCGCAGCCTCGGCACCGTGGCTCCGGTCTCGGCCGAGCTGGGCTACAACCTGCCCGGCGGCGCTGCGCCGTCCCGTGCGCGCATCACCGAAAGCGGTGCGCCGCTGGACCGTGCCGCCGAGACCGCCGAAGAGATCGTCGTCGCCTCTCTCTTCCGCTCGGCGGGCGGTGCGTCCAGCGGTGCCGAAGGCGCGTTTGAACGCATCGGCCTGCCCGTGTCGGATGGGGTGCGCTCGGTCGCCCTGACCGGTGGGCCGGACGGCAGCGCGCCCGCCTTCAACCCCTATGCCGTGCATGAAACTCTGGACAAGGCCGATGCCGGTGCCTTTCGCGCGGCGCTCGACAAGGTCGGCGCCAAAGCCGGATGGACATTTGACTACCTGCCCACTCCGCCCGCGCAATACCACGCCTCGGATTGCTTTGATTACCTCACCGCCCGGGGCCGCAATGACAAGAACTCCGAGGCCGAGATCACCCAGCAGGCGATCTTCACCCGGCGCGGGCGTCTGGGCCTGCCGGCCGACATCCACCAGATCGACGTGGTCGCGGGCACGCGCGGCGATGTGCTGATCGGGCGGGCGTCCTGCGGATCGGGTGCCACCGGCGGCACCTTGCGCGGCATCTCGGGCCTGTTCGTGATGGAGCTGACGCGTGGCGGCCAGCCCGCGAAGATGACCGACATGTTCGTCATGGACCACGGCTATCTTGGGGCCGACTTCACGCCCCAGTTCCATGACGATCCTCTTGCGGCGCGGCTCTATGGCCGGACGCTGCTGCTCTATACGCCGCGCGCGGGCGGGATCGCCCTTGTGGATCTGGACACGCGCAAGGTGGTGCGGATGTGGCGCGACCTGCCCTCGGGCGATCTGCTGGCCGAGGCGTACATGACGCAGGACGGCAATCATGTGGTGCAGGTCAACACCGATGGCTCCTTTGCGCTGCACCGTATCTCGGACGGCAAGGCGCCGCTGACCGGGCGCATTGTCGATGACGAGATCGCCGTCTGGACCCCCGATTATCGGTTTGACGCCACCGCCGAGGCCGCCGCTCTGATCGATCTGCGCTTTCCCGGGCTGGCGGGGCAGTTCAGCCTCGACCGGTTTGACCCCGTGTTGCATGCGCCCGGCCTTGTGGCCTCGGTGCTGGATGCCGCGCCTGTGCCAGCGCGGCCCGTGCCTCTGCCGCCCGATCTTTCGGGCCGCGTCTCTGCTCTGGGCGCGGACCGGGTCGAGGCCGTCGTGACGCTGACCCCGGGCCGCGCGGCCAGCGAAGTGCAGCTTTATCAGGACGGCGTTCTGACCGACGCTTGGCCGGTGCCTTCGGGTCTGGACAGGCTGACGCTGGGCGCGGCCCGCCTGCCCGGCAGCCGCCATGCCAGCGTTGTGGCGCGCAGCGCGTCAGGTCTTGCCTCGAACCCGCTGACCGCCGATCTGGGACCTGCGACCGCCGGCGGCCTGCGCCGGGCGCTGACCGTGGCGGTGGACCTGTACCGCGACGATGCCCTGCCCGATCTCAACTATGCCAAGGCCGATGCCGACCGGCTGATGCGGGCTCTGTCTTCGCTGCCTGCTTCGGCCCCCGCCTTCGAAGTGCCGCGCTTTGTGGGCGGACGCCGCGCCGCGCCCGCCGATGTGCTGGCCGCGATTGATGACAGCCTGTCGGGGCTTGGCCCCTCCGATCACCTGGTGCTGTTCTTTGCCGGGCACGGGCTGCGCGGACCTGACGGGGCGTTTTATCTGGCGATGCATGGCACTGACATGAACGACCTGCCCGGCACCGCCCTGCCCTTTGCCTCCGTTGCAGACCGGCTGGCGCAGACCCGGGCGCGCGTGACGATCCTGATCGACGCCTGCCATTCCGGCAGCGCCGGCACCGGGGCCTTTGCCACCAACGACGGCGCGATCGCGGGGCTCAGCTCGGTCCCGTCCAACGTGACGCTGATGGCCGCGTCCAAGGGCCGCCAGCTTTCGATCGAGGCCGCCGCGCTGCAAGGCGGGCTCTTTACCGTGGCGCTGGAACGTGTCCTTGTGGGCGAACGGGACCGGTTCGACCGCGACGGCAATGGCCGGATCGAAGCGTCCGAGCTGGCCACCGGCGTGCGCACCATCGTCGAAGGCCAGTCCGAAGGCCGGCAGGTGCCGTGGATGACCAAAGGGAGGGTCGTGGGGGATTATGCGCTGTTCTGACACCATCCGCATTGCCGCGCTCTACGCCGGGCTGACTGCCGGGCCCGCGGGCGCCGCCTGCATGATCTGCGACGAGCTGATCACCCTCAACACCGCGCAGGCCGCGTGTTTTTCCGCGGGCTTTGACGATCTTCTGGCCGCTCTGGACGATGCTCCGGACGGGCGGCTGACGGTCAATCTTGACGGCTGCGCGCCGGATGGATCGGGCCTGGCCACGCGTGGCGGGCTGCTGACCATGCCCGGCCTGCCCGCGCCTTCCCCCGACAGCGCCGTGCCCCAGCAATCGCCGGTGACCAAATCGGCCTACCTTCTCGATGCCTCCGGGGCCACCTGCCTCAAGGGGCTGATCGATGCGCATCCCGGCCCGTTCGACCCGCGCACCACCTTTGACCTGTTCGAGCAATGCGCCCCATGACCGAGGGCCGCTTTCTGGGCGCCTCCATGAATATATGGAGCGGCATTTCCGGCCTCGCCGCCCTGATCGGCGTGATCGCCCTTTTGGCCGGCGGGGCCTTTGGCGTGTTCGAATACCTTGACCGCAAAGCCTCGGCCCGGGCCGCCGAAACCCTGCGCATGATCGAAATCTGGGAAACCCGCGGCGCGCATGATGCCTACCTTTCGCTGTCCCGCGCTTTGGAAGATGGCCTGCGCGCCACCCCCGCCTCTGAACGCCGCGACGCATCTCGGGCTGATACCCTGCGCGACAATCTTGCCCGCCGGGCCATCCGCGCGCACCCCGGCAGCTATGACAGCGTTGTGGCCTATTTCACCCGCATGTCCCTTTGCATCGAGGCACGCCTTTGCTCGGCCCCCGTGGCCGCCACCTTCTTTGACGCGACCCTCGCCGATTTCCGCACATGGTTCTCGGGCGAAATCTCCCGCCGCCGCGATCTGACCCCTTCGCATGCGGTCGAACTCGACCGCCTCTCGGCCCTGTTCGCGGCCCAGAGCGGCCCCGGCACCTAGCCGGTTGTTAACGCTCACATTCCGCCGCATAGTGCACCCCGAACACCCCAACGGAGCGCGTGCCCCATGAAACTCGGCTGTATCGGCGACGACTTTACCGGATCCAGCGATCTGGCCAACACTCTGGCCAAGGAAGGGATGCGCACTGTGCAATATACCGGCGTTCCGGACGGGCCCGCCGATGCTTCCGTCGAGGCAGGCGTGATCGCTCTCAAATCCCGCTCGATCCCCGTGGCCGATGCGGTTTCCCAATCCCTCGCCGCTCTGGACTGGCTGCGTGCTCAGGGCTGCACCCAGTTCCTGTTCAAATACTGCTCGACCTTCGACAGCACGCCCGAGGGCAACATCGGCCCCGTGGCCGAGGCTCTGGCCTCGGCCCTGGGCGCGACCCGCGTGATCGCCTGCCCCGCCTTTCCGGGCACCGGACGCTCGGTCTATCAGGGGCACCTTTTTGTGAACGATGTGCTTTTGTCCGAGTCGGGCATGAAGGACCACCCCCTGACCCCCATGACCGACCCGGACCTGCGCCGCTGGCTGGCCTTGCAAACCTCGGGTCCGGTCGGCCATGTCCCGGCCTCTGCCGTGTTCTCGGGCCCGTCTGCGATCCGCTCGGCCCTCGATGCGGCCCATGAGGGCGGCGCCCTTATGGTGATCGTCGATGCGATTCGGGATGAGGATCTGCGCTCTATCGGTGCCGCCGCGTCCGATCTGCCCCTGATCACCGGCGGCTCGGGCATTGCCCTCGGCCTGCCCGCCAACTTTGGCTGCACCCCCGGCTCTGTCCCTTGGACCGGCCAACCGGGGCGCGCCATCTGCCTTTCGGGCTCGTGCTCCGTCGCCACCCGCGCTCAGGTCGAACAGCACACCGGCCCCTCTCGTGAAATCCTTGCCGATGACGTGATCTCGGGCGCCCTGACCCCGGACACCATCGCCGCATGGCTGATGGCGCAGGACGGCCTGCCTCTGGCCTATTCCTCGGCCGATCCCGCCGTGGTGGCCGAGGTGCAGGCGCGCCATGGCCGCGATGCCGCCGGGCACGCGATCGAAAGCTTCTTTGCCGCCACCGCCCGCGCCGTGCGTGCCCTTGGTGCCACCCGCATCATCACCGC
>JAHDCH010000045.1 GCA_020629995.1 Pseudaestuariivita sp.
TGGCAAAGTTCATCAGCGGCTGGTTGTCGTCCAGCTTGGCGCGGTGCTTGAGGCCGCCGGTCCAGGCGTAGATCGACGCGATCGAGTTGGTCGAGGTTTCTTCACCCTTCTGGTGCTGGCGGTAGTGGCGCGTGACGGTGCCGTGCGCTGCTTCGGCCTCGACGATCTTTCCGTCCGGCGTCATCAGCTGCGAGGTCATCAGACCAAGCGAGCCAAAGCCCTGCGCCACGGTGTCGGACTGCACGTCGCCATCGTAGTTCTTGCAGGCCCAGACAAAGCCGCCGTTCCATTTCATCGCGCAGGCGACCATGTCGTCGATCAGGCGGTGTTCGTAGGTGATGCCCTTCTTCTTGAACTCGGCCTCGAACTCCTGCTCGTAGACTTCCTGGAACAGCTCGAGGAACCGGCCATCGTATTGCTTGAGGATGGTGTTCTTGGTCGACATGTAGACCGGCCAGCCCAGGTTCAGACCGTAGTTCAGCGAGGCGCGGGCAAAGTCGCGGATCGAGTTGTCGAGGTTGTACATCGACATGAACACCCCAGCCGACGGGGCGTCGAACACTTCGTGCTCGGTCACTGTGCCGTCTTCGCCGACAAACTTCATCGACAGCTTGCCCGGTCCGGGGAATTTCATGTCCGTGGCGCGGTACTGGTCGCCGAAGGCGTGGCGGCCGATCACGATGGGCTGGGTCCAGCCCGGCACAAGGCGCGGCACGTTCTTGCAGATGATCGGCTGGCGGAACACGACGCCGCCCAGGATGTTGCGGATCGTGCCGTTGGGCGAGCGCCACATCTTTTTCAGGCCGAACTCTTCGACGCGCGCCTCGTCTGGGGTGATGGTCGCACATTTCACGGCGACGCCGACTTCCTTGGTCTTTTCGGCGCTGTCGATGGTGATCTGGTCGTTAGTCTCGTCGCGCGCTTCGATGCCAAGATCGTAGTAGAGCAGGTCGATATCGAGATAGGGCAGGATCAGCTTGTCCTTGATGAACTGCCAGATGATGCGGGTCATCTCGTCGCCGTCCATCTCGACGATGGGGTTGTCTACCTTGATCTTGGTCATGGGAGCGCTCCGTTTGGGTTCCTTTGCGCCGCTCTTAGCGCATGGCTGCGGGGTTGGAAAGGGGGCTGTATACCTCCGTATACCAGCCTTGCGTTTGTGTCAGACCCGGGCAGGCTGGACGCGCCCGATCCGCCGCATCAGACCCAGCGCACAGGCGGCAAAGATCAGCGTGCCCAGCGCCAATGTCAGCGGCGTTCCGGTGAACAGCAGCGCAACCGGCGCGGTCAGCACTCCCGCGACCACCGTGGCTATCGAGCCCATGACAGACGTGGCGATCCCGGCGATGTGGCCCAGCGGCTCCATCGCCATGGCGTTGACATTGCCGATGGTCATGCCCGCCTGAAAGAAGATCGACGTCAGCCAGATATAGCACAGCGCGAAATAGGCCATGCCGGGCAGGGGGATGACCAGAAAGATCAGGATGATGCTGGACAGCACGATCTGGGTCATCAGCATCGTCGAAATCAGGCGCTGCATGCCAAGGCTTTCGACAAGGATCGCGTTCAGGAATGACGCGGTGCCGCCGATGATCGCCATGGAAAAGAACCAGATCGGAAACGTATCGGCCATGCCAAAGGTCTGGTCAAAGATCAGCTGAATCGTCGACACCCCGGCAAAAATGGTGGCAAAGCAAAAGCACTGCGTCGCCACCGACAGGCGCACAACCGGGTTGGCCCACATCTCGGCCATGGCATCGCGCATAAGGCCAAGGCGCATGGGGCGGCGATGCTCGGGCTTTAGCGTTTCGGGCAGGCGCACCATGGTCCACAGCGTGACAACCACCGAAAAGGCGACAAAGGCCAGAAAGATCGCGCGCCAGTCCGCCGCCCAGATGATCACGGCGCCGATCATGGGCGCCACGGCGGGGAACAGGGTAAAGACGATCATGCAGAACGACAGGATCTTGGCCATGCCGCGCCCTGCATAAAGATCGCGGATCACGGCAATCGACACGACGCGCGGCCCGGAGGCGCCCAACCCCTGAACCACGCGTGCGGCCAGGATCACCTCAAAGCTTTGCGCGCGCCACGCGACAAAGGCCGCCGCGATATACAAAAGCCCGCCGCCCATGATGACCGGTTTGCGCCCGATGGCGTCAGACAGGGGGCCGGTAAAGAGCGTGCCCACGCCCATGCCGATCACAAAGCTGAGGATGATCAGGGGCGCGTAATGCTCGCGGCCCGGGCCTATCTCGGCTCCGATTTCGGGCAGGGCGGGCAGCATCGAATCGATGGAAAATGCGATCGTGGCAAAGGTCATGCCCATCAGGGCGATGAATTCGGGCCGTGACATCGGATTTTCAGGAGCTGTGTGCGGGTTGGGAGGCGTGACGGACATCATCGCGGCGTATCGCGATACCCGCGCCGCCACAAGCCTGCGGTGACGCAAGGGAAGCCGCAAAAATTTCGCACCCGCTGAAACCCGGGGTGCGGGTGATCCGTGTCTGAGGGCAAATCGCAGGCTGACAAACGCCCTGCGCAACCTTGTTCGAAAGGACCACGATGACCCGATTGTTTCTGACAGCCGCCCTTGCAACACTGACCGCCGCGCCCGTGCTGGCCGATGGCCACGCCGGCAACACCGGTTATGCGTTGGCAGGTGACGGCAAGACGCTGGTCGTGATGCCCGACATCGCCGCGCCCGGCACCGTTGAAACCTATGCGCTGAACGCGTCTTTGGATGCGATTGCATGGCGTCCGGTGACCGGCGCGCTGCTCGGCATTGCGGCTGGCAAGATCTATGAGATCGACCCGGCTACGGGCGCTCTGACCGATCTGGGCGCCCGGTTTGCCGAGACCGCGATGATGAGCGAAGGCACTGCGGTTGCGTTCGATTTCAACAACAAGATCGATGCGGTGCGCGCCGTCTCCTCCGCCGGTGAGAACCTGGTTTATTTCCCGCAAGGCTTTGGTGAAGGCGATGAGCGCGCCGGTTCGGTCCTGCGCTTTACCGATCTGGCTTATGCCGAAGGGGATGCGTCCGAAGGCGCCGAGCCGCGCATCTTTGCCAATGCCTATACAAACGCCATCAATGGCGCCAAAGCCGGCGCCACGTTCCAGTACGCGCTGGATGCCCGCGCCAACGCCCTGGTGAGCCTGGCCAACAACGCCGGCACGCTGGAGACCATCGGCGTGATCACCGTGGACGGCGCGGCTGCGGATGTCCTGCCCATGGGCGGGTTCGACATCATCTCGCCCGCCGAAGGCACGGATGCGGCCTTTGCCATCCTGCAGATGGACGGCGCCGAGACGGCCGGCCTTTACACGATCGACCTGGAAAGCGGCGCCGCGACGTTGCTGGCCGATCTGGGTATGGGCGGTTTCACCGGCTTTGCGGTGTCGATGCCGCGCTGACCATTGGGTTTGGTAACGAGTGACCTGGTGTGTCGTGTACGAGTGTGGGGCGGTCCTGAGCGGGGCCGCCCTTTTTTCTGCGCCGACATGGTCTGTTTGCGCCGGAGCGAGGGGCCAGCCCCTCGCGCTCCCCGCCATATTTTCAAAGAGAAGAAGACGCAGGGCCCGCATCGCCCCTGAGCCGGGCTGCGTCTGCGTCCAGCTGGGTGCGGGACGGGATCGGAATGGCAGGGTCGCGCACGGGGATGCCCGTGGCGTTCGCTGAGAAGCGGGCGGAGACGGTGTCGTTCGGGTGCATGTGCGGAACGACGTTCGGATGCGCATGTGGCACGCCAACGCCGCGCCGCACATTGCCCATGCGTTCTGCGTCAAATGCCCTGCGCTGCGCTCGACCGGAGGGCCAGTCCACGCGCATCAAGCGCAGTGTCAGCTCACGTTGCAAATCGGTATAGCGATCATCATGTTCCGTGGGATCGCGATAAACACGCCGGGGCATGAAGGCGAGGCATGTGCCGTCCCGATGCACAAAGTCTGCTTATGTCGCGCCGTTCAGGCTCTGGCAGAAGGCGGAGGTCAGGACGCGCGCGCTTCGGCGATTTCAGCGATCACTTTGGCCCACAGCTCGGGAGGCTGCGCTCCGGGCACGGCATGCTGCCCGCCCACGATGAAACAGGGCACGCCGGTCACGCCCATCTCGCGGCCCTTGGCATCGCGGGCGCGGATGTCGTCGATGTCGGTGTCGCTGTCCAGCAGTTTCAGCACGACGGCAGCGTCCATGCCGGTGCTGTCTGCAATGTCGGCGAGGACTTCGGCCTGACCGATGTCGCGGCCTTCCTCGAAATAGGCGCGGAAGAGGGCCGCGACGACTTCGCCCTGCTTGCCTTCAAGGCCGGACCAATGGATCAGGCGATGTGCATCCAGCGTGTTGGGCGTGCGGGTGATGCCCCCCAGATCAAGGTGAAGCCCTGCGGCCCGCGCGGCGTCGTCGATCTGACCATAGACCTTGACCGCCTGTTCCTTGCCGCCGAACTTGGTTTCCAGATATGTCCGCCGGTCCATCCCGGCGGCAGGCATATCGGGGTTCAGCTGGAAGGGATGCCACTGGATTTCGAACACCGGGGCGGGTGCCTCGGCCAGAGCGCGATCCAAGTGGGTCTTGCCGATATAGCACCAGGGGCAGATCGGATCGCTGAGGATATCAAGGCGGACAAGATCGGTCATGGGGCTTGGCTTTCGAGTGTGGATCGGACGGAGCGGCGCAGGAGTTTGTTGTTGGCCCCGCGCGGAAGCGCCGGCATGTGATAGAAGGCGCGCGGCTGCTTGTAACGGGCCAACGCCTTGGCTGCAAACGCGGCCAGATCAGCGCTTGGCACGGCGGCTCCGGTATACGCCAGGGCAATGATCGAGGTCTCGGGGCTGACGCGCAGCTCGACCGCCGCGCAATCGGTGATCGCGGGGTGGAGGGCCATGGCCTGTTCGACCTCGAGCGGTGAGACGCGGACACCGCCCGCGTTCATCATGTCGTCGGCGCGGCCCAGATAGGTGATCTGGCCGCCTGCATCCATCACGCCTTTGTCGCCAGTCAGGAACCATGGCCCTTCGAACCGCGCAGAGGTTTCGTCTGGCGCGCCGTGATAGCCCAGCATCAAACCCGGGTCACTGTGGTGGATCGCAATGTCGCCTTCGTCGCCGATGGGCACCGGTGCGCCGCCGCGAATGAGGGCGATGTGCCGCCCGCGCTGCGGCCCGCCCAGAGCGCCAGGCGCAGCAGGTCGCCCCGGAGCGCCCGAGATGAAGGTCGAGCATTCGCTCATCCCGAAGGCTTCGTATAGCGCGGTGCCGGTGTTCTGGGTCCAGCGGGCGCGCAGTGTCTCGGGCAGCTTTTCGCCCGCCGTCAGCCCGTGCCGCAGGCTGGGAACGCCCGGCCAGTCCGCATCACGCAGCATTCGGCGCAGGATCCCGGGCGCAGCGGCGAGGATCGTCGCGCCGTGCCGCGCAAGAAGGCCGGGCAGGGCGCTGGCCTCGGCACCGGGGGCCAGGATCAGCGCGGTGGCACCGAGGCTCCAGGGGTCCATCAGGCCGGTGCCCAGGGTAAAGGTCCAGTTGAACGCGCCGGCATGGCACAGCCTGTCAGTTGGACGCAGATCGTACCAGTCGCGGATCATCATGCGCCGGGCCAGGATCGCGCGGTGCGCGTGGACCACGGCGCGGGGCTGACCGGAAGTGCCCGAGGTGAACACGATATAGCCGGGGCGGTTGGCATCGCCGACATGAGGCGCGGCCGCAGGCAGGGCATAAAAGCCGCGCAGGGCCTCAACGCTCAATCGCGGGATATGGGCTGGCGCTCCGGCAAGGCGCGGCGCTTCGATCGACAGGACAGGCGCGACCTGTCTGGCCACGGTGGCGACTTCGGCCTCGGTCAGCTGTGGCGACGTGACGATCGGCACCGCGCCTGCGGCCATGGCGGCAAGGTAACAGATCGGGAAATCCGCACTGTTGCCCAGCCGCATGAGCACGTGATCTCCCGGCGCGATCCCGTGCCGGGCAAGGCCGGATGCTGCCCCGTAGACGGCGGCGCGCAGCTGCGCGTAGGTCCAGTGGTCCTCTGACGCTCCGCCGATCACCTCAAGCGCGATGGCGTCATCCGCACCGGCGCCCAGCACGTAGGCCGGCAGCGAGAACTTGTCAGGGATGTCGGGCGGCGCGCCCTCGTGAAACCGGGACAACATGGCGCGGGGGTACGCAGCCTGCCGCCCCATTGCAAGGGCAGAGGCGCCCTCCTATAGCTGGTATCATGACCAAAGATCGCTCGCAGCCAGAAATCATCCGCATCGCCCGTGAAAGCGGCCGCGAGGAAGTGCATTCCGAACCGCTGGACCTGGGGCTACGGGTGCGGCAATTGCGCAAGGACCGCAACTGGACGCTGGAGCAGGCGGCCAACGCGGCCGGGCTGGCCCGGTCGACCCTGTCCAAGATCGAAAACGGCAATATGTCGCCCACCTATGACGCGCTGAAAAAGCTGGCGCAGGGACTGTCGATCAGCGTACCTCAGCTGTTCACGCCACCCCAGGACGAACGGATCACCGGCCGGCTAGTGCACACGGCACATAACACGGGCGTGGACTTTCCCACCGTCACCTACGAGCACAAACTGCTGGCCGAAGGGCTGACACAGAAAAAGATGCTGCCGTATCACACCCGGGTTCGCGCCCGCGACGTGGGCGAATTTGACGGCTGGGTGCGCCATGACGGCGAGGAATTCCTGTACGTGCTGACCGGCGTGGTGCGCCTGTTTACCGAGTTCTACGAACCCATCGACCTGCGCCGCGGCGACAGCGCCTATTATGACGCTGCCATGGGGCACAACCTGATCTCGGTCAGCGAGGACGACGCAACCGTGCTGTGGGTCACGTCACTCGGCTGATGTGGCCAGGAGCCGGGGCAGGGTGGCCGCTGCGATCAGCGTGCCGATCAGCTGCATCACGATGAACATCGGCACATGCGCCGGCAGAATGCCCGCAAACGTGTCGGTGAACCCGCGCGCGATGGTCACCGCGGGATTGGCAAAGCTGGTCGAGGCCGTAAACCAGTAGGCACCGGTGATGTAGAGCGCCACAAGCGTTGGCACGGCCTCGGGCCGCGACCGCAAGCCGCCAAAGATCACGAACAGAAGACCAAAGGTGGCGATGATTTCGGACGACCATTGCGCGACGCCGGTGCGATGGGCGGTTGTCGAGCTTTGCAGGATGTTCAGGTCAAACATCAAGTGCGCCGCCCAAACTCCTGATATCGCTCCGACAATCTGAGCAATGGTATAAGCGGCGGCGGCTGATGGCACGATCTCGCGTCGCAGGGCAAAGGCCAGCGTCACCGCCGGGTTGAAATGTGCCCCCGATATCGGGCCAAGAACGGTGATGATCACATAAAGCATGCAGCCGGTCGCAATGGCATTTGCCAAGAGCGCGATGGCGACATTGCCGCCCGCAAGGCTTTCGCCCATGATGCCCGACCCGACGACACCGATCAGCAAAAGTGCTGTGCCCAGTGTTTCGGCTGCCAGTTTCTGCGCCGTCATGTGAGCTGTCCGATCCGGGTCAACTCCGCCTGCAGCGTCGCGGTATCCAAAGTCTCGAACGGCAGGGCCAATAGCGCTTTTGCCCGCAGATTCAATAGACTGTAGGCAGTTGTGAAGGCGTCTTCCCAGTCTGATGGCGGGGCCGCAGCGGGATCTTCGACGCCCCAGTGGCTGCGCAGCGGCGCACCGGGCCACATCGGGCAGGTTTCACCCGCAGCCGAGCCGCACACAGTGATCACGATATCCATCTCGGGCGCGCCGGGCGCCGCGAATTCATCCCAGCTTTTGGAGCGGGCGGCGGAGGTGTCGATGCCCAACTCGCCCAACAGCGTCAGCGATTGCGGATGCACCTTGCCGCTGGGCTTAGAGCCGGCGGAATAGGCCGTCACACGCCCGGGGGCGGCTGTGTTGAAGATATGTTCAAGCAGGATCGACCGGGCAGAGTTGCCGGTGCACAGGACAAGTATATTCATGCCTGCCGGTTACGGCAGGTTTGTAACGGTTTGGTGACAAGAGGTGCCCGAAGGCGCGTCAGAACCAGCTGGCGACGCGATTTGCCCCGGCTGAGATGTCTTGTCCAACGCCATCCACGGTGGCGCACCCCGACAGGAGCGCAACGGCGATCAGGGGAAGGAAGATACGTTTCATGTCTGGTCTGCCTCGATATGCCTTTGGCCGCTCTTGGCGGCGGCCCGGTGTCGTAAATAAAGGCCCGCTGCCGTGTGGGGCAACGGGCCTGCAGTGATTTGGCGGGGCGGTGCGACTTATCCACAACGCCTCTTGCGTGTGGGCGTCAACCTTCTTCCCACCACCAGACATCGGGCTGGAACCCGATCCAGTCGCCGTAGACGGGCAGAGTTTCGGGGAACTTCAGACGCTTGTCATGGGCGATGCGCCCTTCGGTGAACACGTAAGTCGGCAGGAAATACCGCCCGGCCATCAGCGCACGGTCCATCGCGCGCACGGCGGCGACAAAATCCTCGCGGCTGGTCGAGCCGAGCATGGTGCCAATCATCGCATCCACCGCCGGGTCATTGACCCCGGCCCAGTTGCGCTGACCTTCGACGTCGACGTTTTCGGCGCCAAAGTAACGGTATTGCTCGTTCCCCGGCGACAGCGACAGGCCAAAGCGTTGCCATGTCATGTCAAAGTCGAACTTGGTCGTGCGTTCCTTGTATTGCGCGCTTTCGATCACCTCGAGCGTTGCCTCGACCCCCAGCCGCTTGAGCGCGGCGACAAAGATGTTGGCCATCGCGCGTTCTTCGGCGGACCCCTGACGCAGCAGGATTTCGAACGTCACCGGGCCATCGGGGCCGGTCATCACGCCGTCGTTGATGGTATAGCCGGCGGCCTCCATCTGGGCGATCGCGGCGCGCAGGTTGGCGCGGTTGCGCTCGGACCCGTCGCTGGCGGGCAGGGCATAGCCTTCCATCGCGCCGGGCAGCAGACCGTCCTTGAACGGCTCCAGCAGCTCGGCCACCCGGCCCGTCGCGGGGCCATCCTGCATCCCCAGAACCGAGTTCGAGAAATACGAGCCGATCCGGTTCTGGCGCCCGCCCGTCACCGTGTCGTTGATGAATTCAAAGTTGAACACATGCAGCATCGCATCGCGCACGCGCCAATCGTCAAACGGCGCCTTGCGGGTGTTCATCACAAAACCGGTCATCCCCGAGGGGCGGTTGTTGGGGATCAGCGACTTGACGAAATCGCCGTTTTCCAGCAGCGGGAAGTTGTACTGCGTCTCCCACTTTTCGGCGTTGAACTCGCGGTTGGTGTTCAGGATGCCGGCCTTGAAGGCCTCGAACTGCGCCGTTGCCTCGCCAAAGAACTCGAGCCGTATTTCATCAAGGTTGTTGGTGCCCTTGCGGAAGGGCAGATCGCGGCCCCAGTAATCGGGGTTGCGGGTCAGGGTCACGTAGCGGCCCGCCTCGAAATCCGACACGATATAGGGCGACGAGGTGATGGGGATGCGGTCGAGGCCGGACTCGGTGAAATCCACGCCCTCCCACTGCGCCTTTTTCAGGATCGGGCGCATGCCGACGATCAGCGCAAATTCGCGGTTGGGCTCGGCAAAGGTGAACTTGATCTTGCGCGCGCCCGTCTGCTCCATCGACGCGATGTTGCCCCACATGCCGTGGTAGCGCGGGTGGCCGATGGTGCCGAGCGTCTCGTAGCTCCACATCACGTCCTCGATGGTGACCGGAGAGCCGTCCGAGAATCGGGCCTCCTCGCGCAGGGTGAATTCTGCCCATGTGCGGTCTTCATCGGTCTCAATCGATTCGGCGAGCAGCCCGTAAAGCGTAAAGGGCTCATCCCAGGAACGGCCCATAAGGCTCTCATTTGCAAGGAACCGTAGCTGCCAGGGCACACGTCCCTTGAGGATATGGGGGTTCAAACTGTCAAAGCTTCCGGTCTCGCCGGTGACGATCCGGCCACCGGTCGGAGCCTCTGCATTGGCATAAGGCAGAGATTCAAAATCTGGGGGCAAAGCGGGGTCCCCATACATAGCTATGCCATGTTTAGGCCCAGAAATTGCCACATTTGCCATGAAAACGAGCGCGCCCACAGCGCCCGCGCGCATGATTTTGGACCTGCTCAACCGGAAAAAATCTGATGCCATTTTGGGTACAATCCCTCTTTGCCCTTGTTTCGTTGGCTCAAACCGTATCGGGGTCTTTACGTCTTATCAAACTTTTAGCTTTGACGCGGGGGGCGGCCTCGCTTATACAAATGTCACTGCTCGATAGGTTTCTTGCCTGTATGAAACCTGCCTCAATAACTTAACGCCGGCTTCGTGCCGGCGTTTTTTTTGTCTGCGGCCAGGTTTCAAGGTCTGGTGTGGCACACCTGGATGACGCGAACCGGCGTCAGTTCCCCATGGCGTCTGTGTGTCGGTATGGTACATTGCAGTGGTATTGAGTGAGAGAGTGTTATGCCCACGGAACTTTTGAGCCTGACGCCCACCGAGGCGGTTTTTCTGACAACGGACGAAGATACTTTCTTTGACCAGCTGTTCACCTTCACCGGGACCGGGTTTGAAGCGGACGGAGATGATCTGAGCGCCGGTGTCGTGGACAGCGCGACCTGGACCATCGAGGCGACCGGCACGGACGGGTCTGTGACCGTTACCGAAATGGCGCAAATCACCGGATGGGGACAGGACGTTGCCGACCTAAGCTCCTCTCCGGTCATGCTTCTGTCGCTGACGCAGATCTTTCTGGCCGCGCAGGTGGCGCAACGCGTGCCCGAGGGGACCGCGCCTGACTACTATCCCATTCTGTGGTCCGTATCCGGCGATACGTCGCTGACGGGCACCGCCGGACCCGACGCCATTTTTGGCGGTGCCCAGCTGGTCAGTCTGAGCGGGCTTGGCGGTCATGATCTTTTGTCCAGCGAAGCTGCTGATGCCACGATCAGAGGAGGCTCCGGCAATGATACCATTGATGCCGAGGGCGACGGTGCAAGCGCGCTTGGGGGTGCGGGTGACGATTGGCTGACCGGCGGCGCTGGTGGTCAGACGCTCAACGGACAATCGGGCAACGATTACCTAGTTGGCGGCGTCTTCAACAATCAGGCCGATGGCGGCGACATGCTGATCGGCGGTCTGGGCGACGACACCATGTATGGCTATGGCGGCAACGACACGCTGATCGGCGGGCCGGGCGACGACAGGATCCAGGCGCGCGAGGATGCCGACCGGGTGGTTGCAGGCGATGGGCGCGACGTGATGGTCTTTATGGACGGGATCCACACAGCCTCGGGTGGGGCCGGCGGTGATGCATTTGTCGTCTATACCAACGTAGGCTACGGGCCGGGAAATTCTTTTCTGGCCGTCGACCGGCTTACGATCCACGACTTTGACGTGGCCGAGGACGTGCTGGTGCTGGGCAGCAATGACAAGACCTTCCTGACCTCGGACCTCAGCTATACCGTGTTCATGTCCGAGGCCGAGCAGGTCGGTGCCAACACGGTGTTCGACAACGGCGAGACCCAGATCGTCTTGCGCGGCGTGACCCTGACGGACCTGACCGAAGAAAACTTTGTGCGCTTTGCCGAAGGCGAAGAAGACGGCTGGGCCGAGTGGGGCACAGTGACTGTCACCGGCGCGGCGGGCGATGACACGCTGCGCGGAACCTCTGGCGACGATACCGTCCTGGCCGGGCTGGGCGATGACGATGTGCGCGCGGGCGGCGGTGACGACCGGGTGATCGGCATGGGCGGCAACGATGTTCTGCGCGGCGGGCACGGCGATGACGTGCTCTCTGGCGGGGCGGGTCGCGACGTGCTGCTGGCCGAGCGGGGCGATGATACGCTGTTTGGCGGTGATGGCGCCGATGCCTTTGTCCTGTTTGTGGATGCCGACCTGAACGTCGGCACCGAGTTCTGGCAAACGGACGTGACCGAGCGCGCGGTGATCGCCGATTTTGACGTGACCGAAGACGTGCTGATGCTGCGCGAGTCGGACAATGGCCACGACACCGAAGCAGACCGCATGGCCGAGTTCATGGAGCATGCCGAGCAACGCGGCGCCCATGTGGTCTATGATAACGGCGTGTCCGAGGTCGTTCTGTTGAACGTGGATCTCGATGATCTGGGCGCGCAGCATTTCGACACCAATGGTATCGGGTTCTATGATTGGGGCGATCTGGGCTAGGGTTCCTCTGTCATTTTGCTGCGCTGCGTCCTAGATATGCTGCAACACAGCATAAGGAGATCGTCATGTCGCTGAAAGGCAAGACCGCCGTCATCACCGGATCGAATTCGGGCATCGGGCTGGGCGTGGCCACCGAACTGGCCAAGGCTGGTGCCGATGTGGTTCTGAATTCATACACTGACCGCGACGAGGATCACGCGCTGGCTGAAGGCCTGGCCAAGGAACATGGCGTCACCGCGCGCTACATCCAGGCCGATCTGTCCAAGGCGGACCAGTCGCGCGCCCTGATCGAACAGGCGGGAACCTGCGACATCCTGATCAACAACGCCGGCATCCAGCACGTCGCGCCGATTGACCAGTTCCCGGTGGACAAATGGGACGCGATCATCGCGATCAACATGTCATCGGCCTTTCACACCACGGCGATCGCCTTGCCGATGATGCGCAAGGCGGGCTGGGGCCGGGTGATCAACATCGCCAGTGCGCACGGGCTGACAGCCTCGCCGTACAAATCTGCCTATATCGCGGCCAAGCACGGGGTGGTCGGCCTGACCAAGACCACCGCGCTGGAAACCGCCGAAGAGCCGATCACCGCCAATGCAATCTGCCCCGGCTATGTGCTGACCCCGCTGGTCGAGGCGCAGATCCCCGACACGATGAAGGAATACGACATGAGCCGCGAGGACGTGATCAAAAACGTCATGCTCAAGCGGCAGCCGTCGAAGGAATTTGCCACCGTCGAGCAGATGGGCGGCACGGCAGTGTTCCTGTGTTCGGATGCGGCGGCGCAGATCACCGGCACCACGATCAGCGTGGATGGTGGCTGGACCGCTCTGTAACCGGAAGGCGGTACGCATGGCTGCCGGGGGGAGCCTCCGGCGGCCATATTTGCAAAGAGAAGAAGCCAAAGGCGGGGCAGCATGGCCAAGAAGCGCATCAATCTGGCGTTGCAGGGCGGCGGCGCGCACGGGGCCTTTACCTGGGGTGTGCTGGACCGGCTGATGGAAGAGCCTGATCTGGAGGTGCTGGGCATTTCCGGCACCTCGGCGGGCGCGCTGAATGGCGCGGCGCTGAAAGCGGGGTTGGACCGGGGCGGGCGGGAAGAGGCGCGCCGGACGCTGGACGCGCTGTGGGAACGGATCGGCGCGGTGCCCGAAGGCGCGGCCTGGGGGATGCCGTGGATGATCGGAGGACCGGCGGCAGCGGATGCCGGGATGATCAGCCGGGCGCTGGAATATTCGCCCTTTTTCGCCTGGACAGATGCGATGACCCGCGTGGTCAGCCCTTATGCGCATGGCCCGCTTTATGCTCATCCGCTGCGCGACGTGGTCGAGGGGTTCGACTATGACAACGTATGCTCGCATGAAGCGCCCGAATTGTTTGTCTGCGCCACCAATGTGCGCACGGGCAAGATACGCGTCTTCACGCGCGAAGAGGTCACAACCGACGCGATCCTTGCCTCGGGCTGTTTGCCGACGCTGTTTCGCGCGGTCGAGATGATCGACCCCAAGACCGGCGCGGAAGAGGCGTTCTGGGATGGAGGCTATACCGGAAACCCGGCCTTGTTCCCGCTGTTTGCCGAGCGTCTGCCCGAGGACATCGTGATCGTGAATATCAACCCGCTGGAGCGGCCCGACGTGCCGCGCACGCCGCAGGACATCCACAACCGGCTGAACGAGATCAGCTTCAACT
>JAHDCH010000046.1:0-7546 GCA_020629995.1 Pseudaestuariivita sp.
GAAGCGGGGGGGGCTGTATTTGAGGTGCAACTTCCTATCTTGAGCGAAGAGCACGAGGCAGCGGAATAAGATCGGAGACCGGCCATGGCCAGGCCCATGAAAATCGCCATCGTTGATGACGAACAGGATATGCGTCAGTCGATCAGCCAATGGCTGGCGCTGTCGGGATATGACACCGAAACCTTTGCCAGCGCCGAAGACGCTCTTGGCAAGCTGGGGCCTGATTATCCGGGCATTGTCATCACCGACATCAAGATGCCGGGCATGGATGGCATGAAATTCCTGCGCAAGCTGATGGGCAGCGACAGTGCCCTGCCGGTGATCATGATCACGGGCCATGGCGATGTGCCAATGGCAGTCGAAGCGATGCGCATCGGAGCGTTCGATTTCCTGGAAAAGCCGTTCAACCCCGACCGGATGACCGAGCTGGCCAAGAAGGCCGCCAACGCGCGCCGCCTGACGCTGGACAACCGGGCGCTGCGGCGCGAGCTGTCCGATGGCGGACAGCTGATGAAAAAGCTGATCGGCGCGTCACCGGTGATGGAACGACTGCGTGAAGATATCCTCGATCTGGGGCAGGCGGACGGCCACGTCCTGATCGAAGGCGAGACGGGCACGGGCAAGACTTTGGTCGCCCACGCATTGCACGCCGTGGGCAGCCGCGCGGGCAAGAAGTTTGTATTGCTGAGCTGCGGTGCTCTGGAGGAAGAGGCGTTGTCGCGGCGCCTGTTTGGCCCGGTCCAGCCCGAGGACCCGTTCTTGCCTGCGATTGAAGAGGCGCGCGGGGGCACTCTTGTGCTGGAGGATGTCGAAGCGCTGCCCGACACGCTTCAGGCACGGCTGCTGGGCGTGATCAACGATCAGGGCACGCCGGCAGAGACCCGGATCGTCGCCATCTGCAACCTGCAGGAACAGGACAAGACCTGCGAGGATGCTTTGCGGCCGGACCTGTATTACCGGCTGGCGGCTCTCAAGATCACCGTGCCGCCTTTGCGTCAGCGCGGAGAGGATATCCTGACGCTGTTCACCCGTCTGAGTGAACAATTCTCGGAAGAATATGGCTGTGATGCGCCCGAAGTGTCGGCGCAGGAAGCGGCCCAGCTTTTGCAGGCGCCCTGGCCTGGCAACGTGCGGCAGCTGATCAACCTGGCCGAACGGGCGGTGCTGCAGAACCGCCGTGGATCGGGCACGATTGCGTCGCTGCTGATGAACGATCACGAGGACATGCAGCCGGTGATGACAACCGAGGGCAAGCCGCTCAAGGAATATGTCGAAGCCTTTGAGCGCATGCTGATCGACAACACGATGCGGCGTCACAAGGGATCAATCGCCAGCGTCATGGACGAGCTGTGCCTGCCGCGCCGGACGCTGAACGAAAAGATGGCGAAATATTCGCTTCAGCGCGCCGACTATCTTTAGAAATTCGGGGGGATGGGTGACGAGCACCCATCCTACACTTACGCGCGCAGGGTTGCTGCCCTGATCCACAGACCCGCCAGGAGCAGCGCGATCACCATGTTCCAGCCGGCCATCGACAGGCCGGCGAATTGCCAGGCGATCTCGTCACAGCGCACCATGGGGGCTGCCATGATCTGATCAAGCAGCTCATCTGTGGACAGCCCCTCAATCGATCCCGACGAACAGGTCGCGGGGCCGTCCCACCACTTTTGTTCGACGCCAACGTGATACAGGCCCACCGCCGCTGTCGCCAAGGCTGCCAGAGCGCCGGCCCACGCGATCAGCCGGGCGTGGCCCGCAGCAACAGCCAGCGACACCGCCGCCAGAGCTGCGGCGACCGCATGCGGCCAGCGTTGCCACAGGCACAGCTTGCACGGCGCAAGCCCGCCCAGATGCTGAAAGGCAAAGGCTGCGATCAACAAAGCGGCCGATCCGGCCCCTGCCAACAGAATGTAGCTGCGCTGCGTCAAATGAACCTCACCGCGTAAAAGCCACCGATCAGCACGATCAGGAAGGCGACAAAGACAAGCCCCAGCCGCTTTTCAATGAAATCGCGGATCGGAGCGCCGAACTTCCACAGCAGAGCTGCAATGATGAAGTACCGAACGGCGCGCGCAAAGATCGACGCGCCGATAAACGTGGCCAATGGCATGCCCGTCCAGCCGGACATGATCGTGATCACCTTGTAGGGGAAGGGCGACAGCCCACCAACAAGAACGGCCCAGAAACCAACACCATTGAAGCGCGCGTTGTAGGCCTCCATCGCGTCGGTCTTGCCAAGCGACTCGAGGATCGGCGCGCCCATCGTGTCGAAGGCCAGCGCGCCAATCGCATAGCCGCCCAGGCCGCCCAGCACCGACCCGGCCAACGTCACCGCCGCAACCAGCCACGCGCGCTGTGGCGCGGCCAGGATCATCGGGATCATCAGAACTTCGGGCGGGATCGGAAAGAAGGACGCCTCGATGAAGGCAACAAAGAACAGCGCGAAAAGCGCTTTGGGATGGTCCGCCAGACGCAAGGTCCAGTCGTAGAGGGATCGGATCATGGACGTGAACGCTCGTCTTTGGCCTGTTGCGGATGCTCTACGCCGGATTACGTGATTTGGCCAGTGTCGCGGCGCAGGCCGCGTCCAAGAGCCGCTGCAGACAAGGGTTTGTCCATCGCTTTGGCGGGCAGCGCAAAGATTTGTGTGTTTGGCCGCCAGCCCAGGCAGGCTTTTCGCATCAAGACCCCTTTCCAAGCGCGGCTGGCCTGCTAAACAGACGCTCAGGTGGCCCAAGTGGCGGAATGGTAGACGCAGGGGATTCAAAATCCCCCGCCTTCACGGGCGTGTGGGTTCGAGTCCCACCTTGGGCACCAAGCCATCCATGCATATTCAGATCAGGTGTCTTGCCCGCCGCCGGGTTAGAGACATGTCCTGCCACAGCTGAAAGATGACAATTTCGCTTAGTTTCAAAACGAGCGTTGCCAATTTATTATTCGCCATGTTACCTGAATCGTGTTTTAGCGATTTATTTGATTCCACTTATTTGCCGAATTGGCGATCCATAATTTGAATAAGGTGATTCACGTGGTTTGGCGCTTCGTGTCCATTCTATTTCTTTTCTTTGCCTCCGGGGTGATAACCGCTTCGGTGCTTGCTGCGGCCACCGATCGCCCGGTGGTCAAGATCACGTTGTCCAAAGGGCAATCCATCACAGCGACTGTTGGCGGCTTTCGCTGGTTCGCGTTCACCGCTGACGCGCGCACCAGCATCTACACCGTTCCGGTTCAATACATTTCGGCAGATCGCGCCGCAGAGGTTGTTGTGTCGACAACCGGCGCTGGCACGGCGCGGATCGACTGGCCTGCGGGGTTTGAAGGCTGCGCGACGGTTTGGGCAGCGCACGCCAAGGCGACCTGCGAGGCGACGCATGACAGCGCATTCGTGATCGCGAGCGCGCCCGATGTGCCTAAAAAAGTTCAGGGTTTTCAATCGCGTGACGCAGCAGTCGCCTGGCTATTGGACACGTTCGGCGACACCAATGCAGCGCAGCTTGTTGCAGGATCAAATGCTCTTGGTCCCGCCGTTGATGGACAAGGCTGCGCCGCCGCGCTGCAAGCCGCCACGCACAGCGCGACCTTTGCAGGCCATCGCTTTGACTTCGCGAATGCACCTGACGTCACGCTCTATTTCCGGGTGCAGGAGGGCCAGACACAGGCGCTTGCGGAGTCCGGTGAAGGGTACGCCATTCCCGTGATCCGGTCGGGCAATATTCCACACTGCATTTCAATCATTTCCCAGCGCCGGCTCGCGTCAGCGCTAACCAATCGTTAGGAGAGCACATTGGCCATTATCAATCACTCAGTTGATTTCGCGTCCGAAAACCAAACAATTGCCGAGCTGTCCGGAGTGGATCTGGGCGATGAATTGGTTTTGGAACTGATCGACGCCTCTTTCAACCCGGCCGGGACCTGGTCGACCCCCGGTCTGATTGTCGAAGCCGTGTCGTTTGACTATGCCGCCAATTTCGACGTCGGGCTTGACCTGGTGCTGGATCTGCCGTCGCTCGGGTCGGTCGAGGTGGTGTATCCGATCACGGTCGAACTGGTCATTCCCGATGCGATCAGCGAAGGCGAAGACTTTACCGTCGGCACCAACGGGAACGCATCCCTCGACGGGGGCGATCTTCTGGGATCAAGCCTTGGGCTTGGCGATCTGACGCTCGAGTTGACGCTGGGATCGACCGGCGCATCGTTGACGAATTTCGAATTCCTGTCGGTCTTTGACCGGTCATTGGTGGAATTTGACAGCGGGGTGTCGATTGGCGGGTTCGGCCCGATCACGATCCCGGTCCTGTCGTTCAGCGACACGATCGAAGTCGCCTCGACCGACGACTTCGAATTTGTCATCAACCTGCCGACCGGCGAAGAAATCGAGCTGGATGCCGTCACGGCTGACACGCTCGAGACGCTGACCGCGACGGTCACCGAAACGCTGGCCGAGCTGACGACCAACCCGCTCGAATTGCTGGACGACGTGCCGCTGCCGGGTTTTGCCGCGCTTGATGTGCTGTCCGAAGGGCTGGACGAGCCGATCAGCTTTGATTTCCTGGGCGAGACATACGAATTCGATTTCGAATACGACATCATCGCGCCGTATATCTCGGCCGGGTACGCGCTGGTTCAGACCGTCACTTTCATCCCCGGCGACGTCACGACCGAAGTCACCATCGGCGACGAGGTTGAGGCGGGTGTTCTGGGTGACACGCTGGAATTTTCAGGTGTGGATGACGTGACCGGCGGTGTCATGGGCGAGATCGAATATGGCCTTGGCGGCACGATTGTCGTGGAATACAGCCTCGCGCCCGAGGGCAGCATCGGCATCGAAGTGCTGGGCGGTGAGATTTCGCTGACCGATTCCGATGGGGATGTGATCCCGCCGCTGACTGTCGGCCCTGTGTTCGAAGACAGCATTTCGACGACGTTCGAAACCGGCTCGCTGACGCTGTTCGATCCCATCGAGATCACACTGCCTGCCGATTTCTTCGAGCCGATCACCGAAACCTTCACCATCCCCGAAGGTGGCGGCCAGGACATCGCCTTTGTCATCGACACCACCGGCAGCATGTTCGACGACATCGCGGCGGTGCAGGCCAGCGTCAATTCGATCCTCGATGCTCTGTTCGAAGACCCCGGCAGCCGCGCTGCCATCGTCACGTTCAACGATTTCGGTTTCCCGGCCAGCCTGGAGGCCAACAACGCGGACGTGCTGCTGCCCTTTACCTCGGACGAGGACGCGGTGCGCGATGCGATCAACTCGATCGACGTCTTTGGCGGCGGGGATTTCCCCGAATACACCTACGAAGGGCTGTATCTGGCGCTGAGCGGCGCCGCCGGCGAATGGCGCGAGGATGCCGAGGATCGCAAGATCGTCCTGTTCGGTGACGCCATCGCCAAGGATCCCGAACTGGCCGCCGCCGTCTATTCGCTGGCCGCCGATCTGGGCGCGACCATCGACGTCAGCTTTGCCGAATCCGACGGTGTGCACGCGACCAAGCTGACCTTGCGCACCGGCACCGGCAGCGATGTCGAGATCTACGCCGTTACCACCGGCTCGCCCGGGGCGGATGTGGTGGCCGAATTCACCGAGATCGCCGAGCGTACGGGCGGCACGGTGTTCGACGCCGAAGACCCGGACGATCTGGTCGCCACGATCATCGAAATCATCGAGATCGAACCCGAGCCCGAAGAACCCGAAGAGCCCGAGTTTGATCTGGTGCGCGGCTCGACCAGCGCGGACGAGCTGATCGGCGGCGACGGCGCCGAGCTGATCAAGGGCTTTCAGGGCGACGATCTGCTGGTCGGGCAGGGCGGCGCGGATTCGCTGCGCGGCGGCAAGGGCGACGACATCGTCTTTGGCGGACGCGGCGCGGATTTCATGACCGGTGGGCAGGGCGACGATCTGCTGAACGGTGGCGCAGGCAGCGACACCATGCTGGGCGGCAAGGGTGACGATACCATCGTCATGGGCGAAGGTCTGGACATCGCAACGGGCGGTCTGGGCAACGACACCTTTGTCTTTACCGAGGCCACGACCAGCGGGCGCAACGTCATCACCGACCTGTCGGTGGGCGACATGGTTGATCTGTCCGCATTTGGCCTGACCTGGATGGGGGGCGATGCGTTCTCGGGCGCGGGCCTGCAGGTGCGCTTCCGCGAGGACACCGACCGGATCATGGTCGACCTTGATGGCGACAACCGCACCGATTTCTACATCCAGCTCGAAGATGGCTATACGGCTGCGGATGTCGAAGGGATGTTGACGCTCTGACGCCACCTTGGTGGGATGAAAAGGCCGGGCGCATCGCGTCGGGCCTTTTTTTCGGGTCGGGTGCCGCCGCACAAAAAAGCGGCTCTCCTTGGGGGAGGAGAGCCGCTGGATGTGGCCGGACCGGGCGCAGATTATTGCGCGCGGAACGGGATTGGCCACATGAAATCAAGCGGTTTGTGGGTTGCCAGAATGTCCATCTCGGACTTGGGCAGCCTGCCGACCACCAGCGGCATCTGGGTGAACGATTTGGCCTCGACGTCATAGGCTGCCGTTGCATGGCACGCGTGGCAGGACGAATTGAACATCGTCCAGGATGCCGGATCCGGCCCCGGATCGGACGAGTTGAGGTTCACACCTGCAAAATCCTCCATCATCGAATGGCCCAGCACGATGCCGGTCTTGCCGTCGTTGTTGCTGAACCGGATCTGGGTGCCGTTGGGCGAATACAGCCCGAAGGTGTCCACATCCAGCCCGGCCTCGCCGAGGATCTCCTGACCACGTTCGATGGGCAGGGGGCTGTTGTAGGTCACCAGCGACCGCACATTGGCCAGCCCGGGGTTCTTGTCGAATTCAAACGTGGTCCAGAACCAGCTGGGCTCTTCCGAGGTGTACATGTCGCGCGGGGTAGGGGCCATCTTGACCATCAGGTGCAGCCCGACCAGCGCATATTCGCCCGACGCCCCCTGATAGGTATAGGCGCCTTCGGTCTCGGGCGTTCCGGGTTCGGACCAGCGCGCCTTGATCTCGACCGCGCCGATCGGCATGTCCATGAACGCGTCGGCATCTTCGAAAAATGCCGCGACGCCGGCCTTGGTGTTCAGCCCGTTGCTGACCAGGTATTCGCAGCCCTCAACGCTGCGCGTGACTTCTTCACCGCCTTTCGCAGCCGCGTTTTCTGCGTCCAGCTTGCCCGCCAGAACCTTTTTCGACACCACAAACGCCGGCATGTCGCGGATTTCGGCCGTGGTGGCACAAGAGGCCTCGGCCCCCGGCGCAGGGAAGGTGTCGCTGTCGGTTGGCCACGTGTGCCAGGCCGAAATCGGGCCGCTGGGCGTCTCAACCTGCTGATTGGCGCGGGCGAACAACATCCACGCAACTTCGGCCTGGGTTCGCAGATCGTCGGAAAAGGCCATCTCGACATAGGTTTCGACAAAGTCGCGGTCGCTCATGGTGACCCAATCGGGCAAATGGCCATCGGCCTGTGCGGCGCTGGCGCCCAAAAGGGCGGCGGCGGCAATGGAAAGCGTGCTGGTAAATCCGGTTCGCATGAAGTTC